>NZ_JCANSZ010000015.1:0-135092 GCF_059570535.1 Streptomyces sp. CNP082 | reverse complement strand
ACCTGTGTGTGCTGGTGTTGGGGGTGTGGGGGATAGTTTCATAGTGTTTCGGTGGTCATAGCGTTGGGGAAACGCCCGGTCTCATTCCGAACCCGGAAGCTAAGCCCGACCGCGCCGATGGTACTGCATGGGGGACCGTGTGGGAGAGTAGGTCACCGCCGAACAAACTTTACGATTCAACCCCCGGACACCCTCCGGGGGTTGAATCATTTCCGGGCCCTCTCGGGGCCCGGCCCGCTACTCCCCGTTTCCTTTCATCTGACCCGGCACTCGCATCGTCAGAATCGCCATGTCGTCCGACGCCGGCTCTGCCGCGAAGCGTTCGACCGTGCGCAGCACCCGGGCCGCGACCGCGCCCGCGGTGAGGCCCGTGCATGTGGTGAGGACGTCGACCAGGCCCTCGTCGCCGAGCATGCGGGTGCCTTCCCGGCGTTCCGTGACGCCGTCCGTGACGCACAGGAGGACGTCGCCCGGGTCGAGGACCAGCTCCTCGCTGTGCAGTTCAAGGTCGTCCATGACGCCCAGCAACGGCTGGGATTCCGTGGCCTGTTCCACCGTGCCGTCGGGGCGCAGGCGGAGCGGGGGCGGGTGGCCGGCGCAGACCGTTTTGAGGACGGCGCTGCCGTCCGGCTGGGGCCAGAGTTCGCCGTAGAGGAGGGTCAGGAAGCGACCGCGGGCGCCCTCGTCGAGGATCGCGGCGTTGAGGCGCTCCAGGACCGCCGGGCCGCCGAAGCCCTCGCGGGCGAGGAGGCGCAGTGCGTGCCGGGCCAGGCCGGTGACGGCGGCGGCTTCCGGGCCCGTACCGCAGACGTCTCCGATGGCGAAGCCGTAGGTGCCGTCCCGGATCTCGAAGAGGTCGTAGAAGTCGCCGCCGACTTCGTTGCCTTCTCCCGCGGGGCGGTAGATGACCTCGACCTCTACGCCGGGGACGTCAGGCAGGCCCGGGGGCAGGAGGCTGCGCTGCAGGGACTGGCTGATGGTGGTGCGCTCGGAGTAGAGGCGCGCGTTGTCGAGGGCGAGGGCCGCACGGCGGGAGAGGTCCTCGGCGAGTTCGAGGATCTCCTGGCGGAAGTGTTCGTCGGTGGGTTTGCCCAGGACGAGCATGCCGATGACGCGGTTGCGCGCGACGAGCGGCAGCACAACGGTTTCGCCTCCGACGGTTGCGGCCGTGGCGAGGGAGGTCTCGGCCTCCTCGGCGAGGGTCGTGTTGCCCGCGATGCTGAGGCTGAGGAACGAGCTGCGCATCGCCAGGGTGTGCGCCGCGTCGCCCGGGCCGCGCCACAGGCGGGCGCCGGGGACGAGGACCGCGTCCGGCGGGTCGATGCGGGAGAGCAGGGCGCGCAGGTCGTCGATGCGCTCCTCGTCCTCGTGCAGGACGTAGCTGAGTTCGGGCTCGGCCTGTTCTGGGAGGGTGTAGACGGCGCACCAACTGGCCAGCGTGGGCACGATCATCTGGGCCATCAGGGCCAGCGTCTGGTCCCGGTCGAGGGTGCCGGCGAGCAGGTCGGAGGCTTCGACGAGGAACGACAAGGAGCCGCGGCGCAGCCGTTCGAGCTCGCCGAGGCGGGCGGATTCGACGGCGAGTGCGATGCGGTCGGCGGCGAACTGGAGCCGTAGCGCTTCCTCGTTGGTGTAGCGGCCGGGGGTCTCGGCAGCGACGCCGAGGGAGCCGGTGAGGCGGCCTTCGACCTTCAGCGGTACGGAGACGACGGAGCGCATGCCGGTGGCGGCCAGCAGGGGTACGGCGGCGGGGTCGGCCATGAGGTCTTCGTGGACGGCCGGCAGGCGGGCGGAGCCGTAGCGTCCGGTGCCGGTCTCGACGGGGACGCGGGCGAACCGCTGGCGGGCGGAGGGCAGTCCGGTGGAGGCGCGTACCTCGAGTTCGGTCTCGTCGTCGGTGGCGAGCAGCAGGTATGCGGCGTCGCCGGCGAGCATGTCCCGGGCGCGCTCGACGGTGCGCTGGAGGAGGCCGTCGAGGTCGTCGGGGGAGGGGGTGCCGATGAACGCCTCGAAGGAGTCGCCGCCGGGGAAGGCGCCGGTGCGTCCCTCGCTGCCGGGGCTGTCGCCTGCGGGGGCGCGCAGCGGGGTCTGCAGGATGGCGCGTTCGCGGTCGCGGACCATGAGGCAGATCGTGGACGGGTCGCCGGCGGAGTCGCGCAGGCGCATGTGCGAGGCGTAGACGGGGATGACACGCCCGTCGTTGCAGCGGATGCCGTACGAGCCCTCCCAGCGGGAGAGCTGCAGCGCCTCGACGAGTCCGGTGCCGGTGCCGGGGGTGTGGGGCCAGGCGGCGAGGTCGCCGAGGGGCTTGCCGAGGACCTTCTCCGGCTCGTAGCCGAAGAGGTCGCGGGCGTCGTCGTTCCACGCGCTGACGAGGCCGCCGCGGTCGATGCGGACGACGGCGACGCGGATGCGCTCCTCGGCGAGGGGCAGCTCGTCCACGGGCAGCTCGGGGCCGGCGGTGCGGGTGCCGGCGGGCGGCTCGGCGACGGTGAGCTGGAACCAGACGCGCTTGTGCTCGGCGGTGTAGTCCACGCCCCAGCGGCTGGCGAGGGCGGCGCAGAGCATCAGTCCGCGCCCGCCTTCGCGGTCGAGGGGCGTGGGCTGGAGCGCGGGGCTGTGCAGCGGCAACTCGCGCTCGGCGTGCCGGTCCGCGACCTCGACCCGTACCGCATCGGCCAATCGGATACACAGGACATCTACGGCCGTACCCGCATGAACTATGGCGTTCGTCACAAGCTCACTGGTCAGTACGACGGCGTCGTCTGTAGCCTCGGGGTAGCCCCAGCCTTGGAGGGTGTCGCGGACGAAGGTCCTGGCCGCGGCGACGGAACGCCCGACCGGCTCGAAGGTGGCCGCAGCCCGCGCGGTGGTCACCAGCTCTCCTCTCGATGTGCCACTCTCCCGGCTGAAGGGATGGACGGCGGATGCCAGGGTACTTACCTTCACCCTGCGGACAGATGCCGGATCCTTCTCTTAACACTCGGAAAGTGCGCCTTAGCCGCCGAACTGTTATGGCCTGCCAGGGCCGGGGTGAAACACTGGGAAGGCTTCGGAGGGAGCCCGAGGCGAACGTCGACCCTGCGGGAGGGACACAGTGGAGTCTGACGCGAGGGCGCCGGGCGTGAGGCCGCGTACGAAGAGCGGGCGCTCCCGGACGCCTTCCGGGACGACACAGGTCGACACGGCGTCGCTGTACCGCCTGCTGGGCGCGCTGGAATCGATGCGCGACGGCAACTTCAGGAAGCGCCTGCGGGTCGGCGGCGACGGCGTGATGTCCGAGATCGCCGAGGTCTTCAACGAGGTCGCGGAGCGTAACCTGCACGTCACCGGTGAGCTGTCCCGGGTGCGGCGGATGGTCGGCCGGGAGGGCAAGCTCGCGGAGCGGCTGGCCGCGGGGCCCTGCGAGGGGTCGTGGGAGGCGGCGGTCGACGCGTCGAATGCGCTGGTCGACGATCTCGTACGCCCCCTGGCCGACGTCGGCAGGGTGCTGACGGCGGTGGCGGACGGCGATCTGCAGCAGCGCATGGACCTCCGGCCGCAGGGGCAGGACGGCGCCCCGCAGCCGCTGCGGGGCGAGGTGCTGAAGATGGGCCGCACGGTCAACGGGCTGGTGGACCAGCTCTCCGTGTTCACCGACGAGGTGACCCGCGTCGCCAGCGAGGTCGGCACCGAGGGCAAGCTCGGCGGCCAGGCGAAGGTCCGCGGGATGTCCGGGTCGTGGAAGGACCTCACGGACTCCGTCAACACCATGGCGTACCGGCTGACGGCCCAGGTCCGCGACATCGCCCAGGTGACCACGGCGGTCGCCAAGGGCGACCTGTCGCGCAAGGTGACCGTGCACGTCGACGGCGAGATGCTGGAACTGAAGAACACGTTCAACACGATGGTCGACCAGCTCTCCGCGTTCTCCTCCGAGGTGACCCGGGTGGCCCGCGAGGTGGGCACCGAGGGCGAGCTCGGCGGGCAGGCGCAGGTCGAGGGCGTCGGCGGGGTGTGGAAGGACCTCACGGACAGCGTGAACCTGATGGCGGGCAACCTGACCGCCCAGGTGCGCGGCATCGCGCAGGTCACCACCGCGGTCGCCAACGGCGACCTGTCGCAGAAGGTGACCGTCAGCGCGCGCGGCGAGGTCGCCCAGCTCGCGGACACGATCAACACCATGACCGAGACGCTGCGCACCTTCGCCGGCGAGGTCACGCGCGTGGCCAGCGAGGTCGGCGCCGAGGGGCGGCTCGGCGGGCAGGCGCAGGTGCCGGGCGCGGCGGGGATCTGGAAGGACCTCACCGACTCGGTGAACACGGCCTTCTCCAACCTCACCCGGCAGGTGCGCGAGTTCGCGCAGGTGACGACGGCGGTGGCGAACGGCGATCTGTCGCAGAAGGTCACGGTCGATGTCTCCGGCGAGATGCTGGAGTTGAAGAACACCGTCAACACCATGGTCGACCAGCTCTCGTCCTTCGGCTCCGAGGTCACGCGGGTGGCGCGCGAGGTCGGCGACGAGGGCGAACTCGGCGGCCAGGCACAGGTGCCGGGCGCCGCGGGCACGTGGAAGGACCTGGTCGACTCGGTCAACACGGCCTTCCAGAACCTGACCGGCCAGGTCCGCAACATCGCGCAGGTGACGACGGCGGTGGCGAACGGCGATCTGTCGCAGAAGGTCACGGTGGACGTTTCCGGCGAGATGCTCCAGTTGAAGAACACCGTGAACACGATGGTGGACCAGTTGTCCTCCTTCGCCGACCAGGTCACGCGGATGGCGCGGGACGTGGGCACAGAGGGCCGCCTCGGCGGGCAGGCGCGCGTCGAGGGGGTCTCGGGTACGTGGAAGGACCTGACCGACTCCGTCAACTACATGGCGAGCAACCTGACCCTTCAGGTCCGTAACATCGCGCAGGTGACGACGGCCGTGGCGCGCGGCGATCTCTCGCAGAAGATCGAGGTCGACGGCCGCGGCGAGATCCTGGAGCTGAAGAACACCATCAACACGATGGTCGATCAACTCTCGTCGTTCGCCGAGCAGGTCACGCGGGTGGCGCGCGAGGTGGGTACGGAAGGCCGGCTGGGCGGGCAGGCACGGGTGCAGGGCGTCGCCGGCGTCTGGCGCGACCTGACGGACTCGGTCAACTTCATGGCCGGCAACCTCACCGCCCAGATCCGCAACATCGCCCAGGTCGCGACGGCCGTGGCGCGCGGCGATCTCTCGCAGAAGATCGACGTGGACGCCCGCGGCGAGATCCTTGAGCTGAAGAACACCCTGAACACCATGGTCGATCAGCTCTCGTCGTTCGCCGACCAGGTGACCCGGGTCGCCAGCGAGGTCGGCACCGAGGGCAAGCTCGGCGGCCAGGCGGAGGTCCAGGGCGTCTCCGGTACGTGGAAGGACCTCACCCAGTCCGTCAACTCGATGGCGAACAACCTGACCTCGCAGGTGCGCAGCATCGCCGAGGTCACCACCGCGGTGGCGCGCGGCGACCTGTCCAAGAAGATCACCGTGGACGCGCGGGGCGAGATCCTCGAACTCGTGACGACGGTGAACACGATGGTGGACCAGTTGTCGTCGTTCGCCGAGCAGGTCACGCGGGTGGCGCGCGAGGTGGGCACGGAGGGCCAGCTCGGCGGCCAGGCGCGGGTGCGCGGCGTCTCGGGCATCTGGAAGGACCTCACCGACAACGTGAACCAGATGGCGGTCAACCTGACCAGCCAGGTGCGCAACATCTCCCAGGTCGCCACCGCCGTCGCCAACGGCGACCTGAGCCGTACGGTCACCGTCGAGGCCCGCGGCGAGGTCCAGCAGCTCGCGGCCACCGTCAACACCATGGTCAAGACGCTGTCGTCGTTCGCCGCCGAAGTCACCCGCGTCGCCCGCGAGGTCGGCACGGACGGCCGGCTCGGCGGCCAGGCCCGCGTGCCCGGCGTCTCGGGCACGTGGAAGGACCTCACCGAGTCCGTGAACTCGATGGCGTCCAACCTCACCAACCAGGTGCGCAACATCGCCATGGTGACCACCGCCGTGGCCAGCGGCGACCTGTCGAAGAAGATCGACGTGGCCGCGCAGGGCGAGATCCTTGAGCTGAAGACCACGATCAACACGATGGTCGACCAGCTCTCCTCCTTCGGCGACGAGGTCACCCGGGTCTCCCGCGAGGTGGGCACCGAGGGCCGCCTCGGCGGGCAGGCGCGGGTGCGCGGGGTCTCCGGGATCTGGAAGGACCTCACGGAGTCCGTCAACCTGATGGCGAACAACCTCACCAGTCAGGTGCGGCAGATCGCCCAGGTGGCCACCGCGGTGACCCGCGGCGACCTCAACCTCAAGATCGACGTGGACGCCTACGGCGAGATGATGGAGCTGCAGGACCACATCAACACGATGATCGTGAAGCTCCGTGAGACGACCATCGCCAACAAGGAACAGGACTGGCTCAAGGGCAACCTCGCCCGCATCTCCGGCCTGCTGCAGGGCCGCCGCGACCTCGCCGACGTCGCGCGGCTCATCATGAGCGAGCTGACGCCGGTGGTCGCCGCGCAGCACGGCGCGTTCTTCCTCGTGCAGCGCTCCGGCGCCGAGGCCGTCGTCGAGATCGGCGCGGCCAGCGGGGACAGCGCGTACGAGCTGCGCATGATCGGCTCGTACGGACACTCCGGGAACGAACTGCCGCACATCCTGCGGCCCGGCGAGACGCTCGTGGGCACCGCCGCGCAGGAGCGGCGCCCGATCGTCGTCGAGAACGTCCCCAAGGGTTATCTGAAGATCGCCTCGGGGCTCGGCCAGGCGCCGCCGGCGCACGTCATCGTGCTGCCGCTGATCTTCGAGGGCCGGGTGCTGGGCGTGGTGGAGCTGGCGTCCTTCCAGCCGTTCACCCAGATCCAGAAGGACTTCCTGGGCCAGATCGCCGAGGTCATCGCCACCAGCGTCAACACCATCAGCGTCAACTCCAAGACCGAGGTGCTGCTCAGCCAGTCCCAGGAGCTGGCCGCGCAACTGCGCGACCGGCAGGGCGAGCTGGAGGTGCGGCAGAAGGCGCTGCAGGAGTCGAACGCGGAGCTGGAGGAGAAGGCCGAGCTGCTGGCCCGGCAGAACCGCGACATCGAGATCAAGAGCGGCGAGCTGGAGGAGGCCAAGCAGGGCCTGGAGGAACGGGCCGAGCAGTTGGCGCTCTCGATGCGCTACAAGTCCGAGTTCCTGGCGAACATGTCGCACGAGCTGCGCACGCCGCTGAACTCCCTGCTGATCCTGGCGAAGCTGCTCGCCGACAACGGCGACGGGAACCTGACGCCGAAGCAGGTGGAGTTCGCCGAGACGATCCACGGCGCGGGCTCGGACCTGCTGCAGTTGATCAACGACATCCTCGACCTGTCGAAGGTCGAGGCGGGCAAGATGGACGTGAGCCCCACCCGGATCGCGCTGGTGCAGCTCGTCGACTACGTGGAGGCGACGTTCCGGCCGCTGACGGCGGAGAAGGGCCTGGACTTCTCCGTACGGGTCTCGCCCGACCCGCCGGCGACGCTCAGCACCGACCAGCAGCGGCTGCTGCAGGTGCTGCGCAACCTGCTGTCGAACGCGGTGAAGTTCACCGACAGCGGCACGGTCGAGCTGCTGATCCGCACCGCCCGGGACGACGTGCCGCAGGCCATCAAGGAACAACTGCTCGAGCAGGGCGCGCTGCGCGACCCGGACGCCGAGCTGATCGCGTTCTCCGTGACGGACACGGGGATCGGCATCCCGGCCAACAAGATGGGTGTGATCTTCGAGGCGTTCAAGCAGGCCGACGGCACGACGAGCCGCAAGTACGGCGGCACGGGTCTTGGCCTGTCGATCAGCCGGGAGATCGCCCGGCTGCTCGGCGGCGAGATCCACGTCGACAGCGAGCCGGGCCGCGGCTCGACGTTCACGCTGTACCTGCCGCTGCACCCGACCGAGCTGCCCGCCCCCGGGCTGCCGGGCATGGGCGCCGCCGTTCCGACCGCGCTCGCGGCGGGCCTGGAGCGGGCCGAGGCGGCGCAGGCCGCCGCCGGCGGCCCGGCCGACGTCGAGGCGCCGCCTTCGGGGCGTACCAGAAGGTCCTCTGACGGGCGCTCAGGCGTCGCGGGGCAACTCGCCGGGCCGGAGGGCGACGCGGGCGCGCGGGACGCCTCAGGGGCGCCCGGAGCCGGTCCGGACGCCCTTCCGGCGGGCGGCGGCGCGCTGGAGAAGGCGGTGCCGCACCGGTTGCCGGCGCCGCGCTTCAAGGGCACGTTCCGCGGCGAGAAGGTGCTCATCGTCGACGACGACATCCGCAACGTCTTCGCGCTGACCAGCGTGCTGGAGCAGCACGGGCTCGCGGTGCTGTACGCCGAGAACGGCCGGGAGGGCATCGAGGTGCTGGAGCAGCACGAGGACGTGGCCGTCGTGCTGATGGACATCATGATGCCGGAGATGGACGGCTACGCCACGACGGAGGCGATCCGCCGGATGCCGCAGTTCGCCGGTCTGCCGATCATCGCGCTGACCGCGAAGGCGATGAAGGGCGACAAGGAGAAGAGCATCGAAGCGGGCGCATCGGACTATGTCACCAAACCCGTGGATACGGACCGATTGCTCACGGTTATGACGGGCTGGATGAGCGGAGAGTAGTCAAATCGCCGTGAATTCCTGCACTTTGATGACTCAGTGTGTCCAAATGCGTGTGAGAACACGGGATTCCGGGAACCAAACTGATCGCAGGCGCGTTGTCGCAGTGTGCACAGTGACAACTCGGTGACAGGGTGTGGCGAGTCTCGAGGTGTGGATACGATGACCGGCACGAGGGCGGGCGGCACGGTGGGCACGTCTTTGGCGACGAGGACCGGCACACCGCCGGGGCGAGGAGGGCAGGCCATGGTGCAGAAGGCCAAGATTCTCCTGGTCGATGACCGGCCGGAGAACCTGCTGGCGCTGGAGGCCATCCTTTCCGCGCTGGATCAGCACCTGGTCCGGGCGTCGTCCGGGGAGGAGGCGCTCAAAGCGCTGCTGACCGAGGACTTCGCGGTGATCCTGCTCGACGTGCAGATGCCGGGCATGGACGGGTTCGAGACCGCGGCGCACATCAAGCGCCGCGAGCGCACCCGGGACATCCCGATCATCTTCCTCACGGCCATCAACCACGGCCCGCACCACACGTTCCGCGGCTACGCCGCCGGAGCCGTCGACTACATCTCCAAGCCCTTCGACCCCTGGGTGCTGCGGGCCAAGGTGTCGGTTTTCGTCGAGCTGTACATGAAGAACCTGCAGTTGCGCGAGCAGGCCGGCCTGCTGCGGCTGCAGCTCGAAGGCGCCCAGAAGGGCAACGGCGACGGTGCCGCGCAGACCGGGCTGCTCGCCGAGCTGTCCGCCCGGCTCGCCGCCGCCGAGGAGCAGGCCGAGGCGCTGTCGAAGCAGCTCAGCGGGGCGAACGCGGAGTCCGCCGTCGTCGCCACCGCCGCGCATCTGGAGCGGAAACTCACCGGGCTGCGCAAGGCGATTGACGCCCTGGAGCCGGGCTCCCGCCCCGAGGCGGAGTAGCCCCGCCGGGCCGGCCGGGCCCGGGCGAGCGGAGGATGCGTACCTGCACGTCCTGCATGTCCCGTGGCTGCGCTGCCGGTAATCTCGCACGTATGGCCTCACGTACCTCTGGCAGCGGCAACTCCCGGCAGCGGTCCGGAGGCAGCACGGCCAAAAAGCCCGCGGCGAAGAAGGCGCCCGCGAAGAAGGCACCGGCCAAGAAGCCGCCGGCGAAGAAGGCGGGCGCGGCCAAGAAGGCGCCGGCCAAGAAGCCCGCCCCCTCGCCCACCTCTGGCGTGCTGCGCCTGCTGCGTGCGATCTGGCGCGGCCTCGCCCGCACCGTCCGCGCGCTCTTCCGCGGCATAGGGCGCAGCTCCCGGGGACTCGACCCCGCCCACCGCAAGGACGGCCTCGCGCTGCTGCTGCTCGGCATCGCCCTGATCGTCGCGGCCGGCACCTGGTCGAACCTGAAGGGTCCCGTGGGCGAGCTGGTCGAGATCCTGATCACCGGCGCCTTCGGCCGCCTCGACCTGCTCGTGCCGATCCTGCTCGCCACCATCGCCGTACGCCTCATCCGCCACCCCGAGCAGACCGATGCCAACGGCCGTATCGTCATCGGCCTGTCCGCCCTGGTCATCGGCGTGCTCGGGCTCGTGCACCTGGCCTGCGGCACCCCCGGCCGCGGCGAGGGCACGCAGACCATCAGGGACTCCGGCGGGTTCGTCGGCTGGGCCGTGTCCCGGCCGCTGGTCACCACCCTGGGCGACGTGCTCGCGCTGCCCCTGCTGGTGCTGCTGACCATCTTCGGGCTGCTCGTCGTCACCGCCACACCGGTCGCGGCGATCCCGGACCGGATCCACTCCGCGGGGGTGCGGCTCGGCCTCGTCCAGCCGCGGCCCGATCCGGCGGCGGTGGCCAAGGCGGCGGACTTCGACGACGACTGGCGCGACGGCCTGGTGCGTTCGGACGAGGACGACGACGCCGACGAGCCCCCGCCGCCGCCGCGCCGCCGCCGTACCCGCAAGGCCGCCCCCGCCGCCCCGGCCCCGCCCGCGCGCCGCGCGACGGCCGGCCACGACTACGGTGGCATGGACCCCATCGACGCCGCCGCCGCGGCGGCCACCGACCTCGACGGCGCCGTGCTGCACGGGGTCCAGCCCTCCCCGCTGCTCGCCGACCTCACCCACGGCGTCGCCGAGCGCACCGGGGCCGTACCGGCGGCGCGCGCGGAGTCGCGCGCGGAGGAGGCCGTACGCTCCGAAAGCCCGGAACGGTCAGTCCCCGACCTCACCAAGCAGGCCGCCGAGCCCGACCCCGCCGCGCTGCCGCCCCGCGCCGAACAGCTCCAGCTCTCCGGCGACATCACCTACGCGCTGCCGTCCCTGGACATCCTTCAGCGCGGCGGCCCCGGCCGGACGCGCAGCGCCGCCAACGACGCCGTCGTCGCCTCCCTCACCCAGGTCTTCACCGAGTTCAAGGTCGACGCCGCCGTCACCGGCTTCACCCGCGGCCCGACCGTCACGCGGTACGAGGTGGAGCTCGGCCCCGCCGTGAAGGTCGAGCGCATCACGGCGCTGACGAAGAACATCGCCTACGCCGTCGCCAGCCCCGACGTGCGCATCATCAGCCCCATCCCGGGCAAGTCCGCCGTCGGCATCGAGATCCCCAACAGCGACCGCGAGATGGTCAAGCTCGGCGACGTGCTGCGCTCGGCGGACGCGGCCGGCGAGGACCACCCGATGCTCGTCGGCCTCGGCAAGGACGTCGAGGGCGGCTACGTCTCGGCGAACCTCGCCAAGATGCCGCACATCCTCATCGCCGGCGCCACCGGCTCCGGCAAGTCCTCCTGTATCAACTGCCTGATCACCTCCGTCATGGCGCGGGCCACCCCGGAGGACGTCCGGATGGTGCTGGTCGACCCCAAGCGGGTGGAGCTGACCGCCTACGAGGGCATCCCGCACCTGATCACGCCGATCATCACCAACCCCAAGCGGGCCGCCGAGGCCCTGCAGTGGGTCGTCCGCGAGATGGACCTGCGCTACGACGACCTCGCCGCGTACGGCTACCGCCACATCGACGACTTCAACGCCGCCGTCCGCTCCGGCAAGGCCACCGCCCCGCCCGGCAGCGAACGGGAGCTGGCCCCGTACCCGTACCTGCTGGTGATCGTCGACGAGCTGGCGGACCTCATGATGGTCGCGCCGCGCGACGTGGAGGACGCGATCGTACGGATCACGCAGCTCGCCCGCGCCGCCGGCATCCACCTGGTGCTCGCCACCCAGCGCCCCAGCGTGGACGTCGTCACCGGGCTCATCAAGGCCAACGTGCCCTCCCGGCTGGCCTTCGCCACCTCCTCCCTCGCCGACAGCCGCGTCATCCTGGACCAGGCCGGCGCCGAGAAGCTGATCGGCAAGGGCGACGGTCTCTTCCTGCCGATGGGCGCGAACAAGCCGGTCCGGCTGCAGGGCGCGTACGTCGAGGAGGACGAGGTCGCCACGGTCGTGCAGCACTGCAAGGACCAGATGGCACCGGTCTTCCGCGAGGACGTCGTGGTCGGCGGGGCGAAGAAGAAGGAGATCGACGAGGAGATCGGCGACGACCTCGATCTGCTCTGCCAGGCGGCCGAGCTGGTGGTCTCCACGCAGTTCGGCTCCACCTCGATGCTGCAGCGCAAGCTGCGGGTCGGGTTCGCCAAGGCGGGGCGGCTGATGGACCTGATGGAGTCGCGCGGGATCGTCGGTCCGAGTGAGGGTTCGAAGGCCCGGGACGTACTCATCAAACCGGATGAAATGGACGGAGTGCTCGCCCAGCTGCGGGGGCAGGATCATCCGTAACGGCGATCGGGGCAACCGGTTCGGCGTCTGATGCGTCACACCAATGGGCCGGGCGGGTGGTCCGCGGTCGGGCAGTACGTCTATCCCGATGGCCCATTAAGTGTGCTCGACCGGTTGGCCGATCCTTTTACAACCCCCCTAGACTGAACCCCCGGCAGGTGGCTCACCCCGAAAGGCGCCCACGTGTCCCTCGGCAACTCCCCCACAGGCGACCGTCCTTCCGTCGGTCGCGCACTTCAGCAGGCCCGTCTTGACGCCAAGCTGTCCGTGGAACAGGTCAGCTTGTCCACGCGTGTGCGCATTCCGATCATCCATGCCATCGAACAGGATGATTTCTCCCGCTGCGGCGGCGACGTCTACGCCCGCGGGCACGTGCGAACCCTTGCGCGGGCGGTCGGTCTTGAGGCCGACGACCTGGTTGCGCAGTACGACGCGGAGCACGGCGGCCGGCCCGCGCCGACGCCCGCCGCGCCGATGTTCGAGGCTGAGCGCATCCGCCCGGAGCCGCGCCGCCCCAACTGGACCGCCGCGATGGTCGCCGCGATCGTGGCCGTCGTCGGCTTCGTGGGCTTCACCGTGTTCAGCGGCGGCGACGAGGACGAGCCGGACGGCTCCTCGGTGGCCGGGGAGCAGCAGGGGTCCGACAAGCCGAAGGACCCCGACTCCGGCAAGGACGCCGCCGAGGACAAGCAGCGCCCGCAGCCCTCGGAGAGCGCGGTGGCGGGTGCCCCGCCGGACAAGGTGACGCTGCGGATCGTCGCGGCGGACGGGCAGAGCTGGATCTCCGCGCAGGGCGCCGACGGGCGCGAGCTGGAGGAGGGCGTCCTCGCCCAGGGCGACTCCGTCACCGTCACCGACAGCGAGAAGATCTACCTCGTCCTCGGCAACGCCGGCGGCGTCGACCTGTTCGTCAACGGCAAGCAGATCGCGGAGGACTTCCAGCCCGGCGAGGTCGAGCGGCTGACGTACACCAAGGGCGATCCCGAGGCCGGCTGACCGGCCCGGCCGGGCGGCGGCGCGCGCCCGGCCTGCGGCAAGGCTCGTACGTCCGTACCCTCGCTCGGCAGTGCTTCGCACGGGCGTACGGAATGCGGCTGGTCGGCGGCGGTTTACGGGCCCGGGACGAAGTAGGCTGAGCCCCATGCCTGAACGCCGTACCGTCGCCCTCGTCACGCTTGGCTGCGCCCGGAACGAGGTGGACTCCGAGGAGCTTGCGGGCCGCTTGGCGGCGGACGGCTGGGATCTCGTCACGGACGCCGCCGCGGCGGACGTCGCCGTCGTGAACACCTGCGGGTTCGTCGAAGCCGCCAAGAAGGACTCCGTCGACGCCCTGCTGGAGGCCAACGACCTCAAGGACACGGGCCGTACGCAGGCCGTCGTCGCCGTCGGCTGCATGGCCGAGCGGTACGGCAAGGAGCTGGCGGACGCGCTCCCGGAGGCGGACGGCGTCCTCGGCTTCGACGACTACGCCGACATCTCGGCGCGGCTGCAGACCATCCTCTCCGGCGGCGGCCACGTCGCGCACACCCCGCGGGACCGCCGCAAGCTGCTGCCGATCAGCCCCGCGGAGCGCCAGGACGCCGCCGCCCGCGGCGCGGCGGCGCTGCCGGGCCACGGCGACCCGGCGCTGCCGGACGCCGCCTCGGACACCACCTCTGCCCCCGCCGACCTGCCCGCCGGCCTCGCCCCCGCCTCCGGGCCCCGGCCGCCGCTGCGCCGCCGGCTGGGCTCGGGGCCGGTCGCCTCGGTCAAGCTGGCCTCCGGCTGCGACCGCCGGTGCACGTTCTGCGCCATCCCCTCCTTCCGCGGCTCCTTCGTCTCCCGGCGCCCCGTCGATGTCCTCGGCGAGACCCGCTGGCTGGCCGGGCAGGGCGTACGGGAGATCATGCTCGTCTCCGAGAACAACACCTCGTACGGCAAGGACCTCGGCGACGTGCGGCTGCTGGAGACGCTGCTGCCCGAACTGGCCGCCGTGGACGGCATCGAGCGGATCCGGGTCAGCTATCTGCAGCCCGCCGAGATGCGCCCCGGGCTGATCGACGTGCTGACGTCCACAGAGAAGGTGGCGCCGTACTTCGACCTGTCGTTCCAGCACGCCGCCCCCGACGTGCTGCGCGCGATGCGCCGCTTCGGGGACACCGAGCGGTTCCTGCAACTGCTGGCGGAGATCCGCTCGCGGGCGCCGGAGGCGGGCGCCAGGTCGAACTTCATCGTCGGCTTCCCCGGCGAGACCGAGCAGGACGTCGAGGAGCTGGAGCGCTTCCTCACCGCCGCGCGGCTGGACGCCGTGGGGGTCTTCGGCTACTCGGACGAGGAGGGCACGGAGGCCGCGGGGTACGGGTCGAAGGTCGCGCCGGAGGCGGTCGCGGAGCGGCTGGCGCGGGTGACGCGGCTGGCGGAGGAACTGACGGCGCAGCGGGCCGAGGAGCGGGTGGGGGAGACGGTGCGGGTCCTGGTGGACGCCGGTTCTGATGCCGGTTCTGATGCCGGTTCTGATACGGGCGACGGGGACGCCGACGACGAGGTCGTCGGCCGCGCGGCGCACCAGGCGCCGGAGACGGACGGCGTCACGCTGCTCGTCGGCTGGACCGCCCGGGAGGCGGCGGCGGGGGCGCTGGTCACCGCCAAGGTGGTGGCGAGCGAGGGCGTGGACCTGGTGGCGGAGCCGATAGGCGAGCCTGATCGGCGGCGGCCCCGGGAGCCGGCCGAGGAGGCCGCGAGATGAGCCCCGCCCCGGCCGCCGGTCAGGCCGGTCTGTGGAACATCGCCAACGTCCTCACCATGGTGCGGCTGCTGCTCGTGCCGGCGTTCGTCCTGCTCATGGCCGCCCAGGGCGGCCATGACCCGGCGTGGCGCTCGTTCGCATGGGCCGCCTTCACGGTCGCCATGATCACCGACCTCTTCGACGGGGAGCTGGCCCGGCGCTACGACCTCGTCACCGACTTCGGCAAGATCGCCGACCCCATCGCCGACAAGGCGATCATGGGCGCCGCGCTGATCTGCCTGTCGGCGCTGGGCGACCTGCCCTGGTGGGTGACGATCGTGATCCTGGCGCGGGAGATCGGCATCACCCTGCTGCGGTTCTGGGTGATCAGGCACGGTGTGATCCCGGCCAGCCGGGGCGGGAAGCTGAAGACCCTGGCCCAGGGCGTGGCCGTGGGCATGTACATCCTCACCCTCACCGGACCGCTCGCCACACTGCGCTTCTGGATCATGGCCGCCGCCGTGGTCCTGACCGTGGTGACCGGCCTGGACTACGTCAAGCAGGCGATCGTGCTCCGCCGCAGGGGGCTGGCCGCCGAACGGGAGCAGAGAGTCCAGTGACCACACAGAACACCGACGGGGCCGCCGCCGGCCTGCTCGCCCTGTGCGAGGACCACGGCGTCACCCTCGCCGTCGCCGAATCCCTCACCGGCGGCCTCCTCGCCGCCGAGATCACCGCGGTGCCCGGCGCCTCCCGGGCGTTCCGGGGTGCCGTCATCGCGTACGCGACCGACCTCAAGCGGGACGTGCTCGGGGTCGACAGCTCACTGCTCGCCCAGCGCGGCGCCGTCGACGGCGAAGTCGCCCGGCAGATGGCCGCCGGGGTGCGCTGGCGGCTGGGCGCCGACTGGGCGGTGGCGACGACGGGCGTCGCCGGGCCGGATCCGCAGGACGGGCAGCAGCCGGGTACGGTCTTCGTCGCGGTGGCCGGTCCCGAGGGGCGCAGCGAGACGCGGTCGCTCAACCTCACGGGGTCCCGCACGGAGATCCGCGCGGCTGCCGTGGGGGAGGCGCTGGCGCTCCTCCGGCGCCACCTGGACGCGACGCCGAAGGGGCAAGACGCACGGAAATACCCGGAAAATCCTGATCAGGAGGCCCCGTATTCCTCGCTTGGCGAACGGTGAAGATGACTTCCGTCGCCGCACTGTCACGGTCCGAGGCGGTACGGTGGAGCAGAGAGGATCCGGATCCGAGGTCCTAGGAGGGAGCCACGCATGATTCTGCTCCGTCGCCTGCTGGGTGACGTGCTGCGCCGGCAGCGACAGCGCCAGGGCCGGACGCTGCGCGAGGTTTCCTCGTCAGCGCGTGTATCCCTCGGCTATCTCTCGGAGGTCGAGCGAGGCCAGAAGGAAGCCTCCTCCGAGCTGCTCAACTCGATCTGCGACGCCCTGGACGTCAGGATGTCGGAGCTGATGCGCGAGGTGAGCGGGGAGCTCGCCCTCGCGGAGCTGGCCGAGTCCGCCGCGGCCACCGAACCGATCCCCGCTCCGGTGCGGTCGTTCACCGTGACGTCGGTGACCGGGATGCCGGACGAGCGGGTCACCATCAAGGCACCGAAAGAGCCCGACCCCGTCGCGGCCTGAGCGAACAGAGCGTGGCACGAGAGCCCGGTCCGCCGCTGGCGGAGCCGGGCTCTCGGCTTGCGCGCTCCCGGCCGGTGCGCTCTGGGCCGGTGCGCTCTGGGCTCCCGGCCGCCGCGGGTCTCACCCGCCCGGCTGGCAGCGCGGGCACCAGTACGTCACCCTCTCGTCCGCCGCATCCCCCTGTGCCCGGCCCCCCTGTGCCCGGCCCCCCTGTGCCCGGCCCCCCTGTGCCTGTCGGCGTATCGCCGTGCCGCAGCGCAGGCACGGGCGCCCCTCGCGGCCGTAGACCCACAGGCGCCGGTCGGGGCGCCGGGAGGGCGTCGTCGTACGGGCCACGCGGTCCCGGTTCGCCTCCAGCAGCCGCTTCGCGGCGGCGACGAGCCGGCCGGGCTCGGGGAGCGCGGCGACCGGGGCGTACGGGCTGACGCCGGCGAGGAAGCACAGCTCCGATTTGTAGACGTTGCCGATCCCGGCGAGATTGCGCTGGTCGAGCAGCGCCTCCCCGAGCGGCCGGGCGGGGTCGGCCAGCAGCCGGCGCTCCGCCTCGGCCGGGTCCCAGTCGGGGCCGAGCAGGTCGGGGCCGAGGTGGCCGGTGATCCGGTCCTCCACGGCGGTGCGCAGCAGCTCCAGCACGGGCAGGCGGTAGCCGACCGCGGTGCGCTCGGCGTTGCCGAGGACCGCGCGGATCTGGTGGCCCGGCCCGCCGCGCCACCGCTCCCCGTCCGCGTACAGCGCCCAGGCGCCGTCCATCCGCAGGTGCGAGTGGAGCGTGAGGCCGCCCTCGACGCGGGTCAGCAGGTGCTTGCCGCGCGGCACGACCTCGCTGACCTCGCGGCCGGTGAGGTCGGCCGTGGCCAGCTTGGGCACGCGCAGGTCGCAGCGGGTCAGCCGGCGGCCCGCCAGCGCCTCGTGCAGCAGGCGGGCGGTGCGCCAGACGGTGTCTCCTTCGGGCACGCACCCCATCGTGCCAGGACGCGGCGCCTACGGGCCTGCCGTACCGGGTGGGGACAGACCCACCCCGGCCAGGGGGCTGCGGGGGCGGTGCCCGGGCTGCCGTGCGGGACACGATGGGCGGCATGATGAGGACAGCAGGGGAGGCGCCATGAGCAGGCTGCGGCCGTACGTGACCGCGCAGGGGCGCGCCGTCGTGCTGGTGGCGTTCGCGCCGCTGGTGAGCCTGGTGGAGGCGGTCATGCTCGCCTCGCTCGTGCTCGCCTTCGGGCTGGGCCTGGTCTTTCTCTTCCCCTGGGCCGTCGGCCTCTCCCGCAGCACCGCCAACCTGGCGCGCGCCGTGACCGGCCGCTGGACCGGGCGGCCGATCCCCGAGCCGTATCTGCCCGCGCCGCCGCAGCCCCGCCCCGGGCCCGACGGCCGCTACCGGCACCTGGGCGTCAGCTACCGCAGCCCCACCCTGCCGGAGTTCTTCGGGCGCGTGGACCGGCTGCTGTCCGACCGCGCGACCTGGCGGGACACCCTGTGGCTGGTCGCCGACCCGGCCGTCGGCCTGGCGATGGCCGCGCTGCCGCTGATCGCCCTCGGCTACGGGCTCTTCGGGATGGCGCTGCCGCTGCTGTGGGACCCGTCGTACCCCGGGGACACGCTCGTCGACTACGCGGGCGTCGAGGTCGCCTCGCAGGGCACGGCCCTGGCGCTGGTGCCGGTGGGCGCGGCGCTGGCCGTGCTCGGGCTGTGGGCCGGGCCGCGGGCGCTGGCGCTGCACGGGCGCTGGACGCGGTCGCTGCTCGCGCCGACGCGGGCCTCGGAGCTGGCGCTGCAGGTCGCCGAGCTGGACCGGAAGCGTACGGCGGCCACCGACTGGCAGGCGGCGGAGGTGCGGCGCATCGAGCGGGACCTGCACGACGGGCCGCAGGCCCGGCTCGTCGCCCTCGGCATGACGGTCTCGGCGGCGGAGGAACTGGTCGACGACGACCCGGCGGCGGCGAAGGTGCTGCTGCGGCAGGCGCAGGAGTCGTCGTCCGCGGTGCTGCAGGAGCTGCGCGGGCTGGTACGGGGCATCCACCCGCCGGTGCTCGCGGAGCGGGGGCTCGGCGACGCCGTACGGGCGCTGGCGCTGGACAGCGCGCTGGACGTCCGGGTCGAGGCCGACCTGCACGGGCACCTGCCCGACCCGGTGCAGTCCGCGGCGTACTTCGCGGTGGCGGAGATCCTCGCCAACGCGGGCAAGCACGCCGGCGCCGACCGGGTGGACGTCGACCTGTGGCACCGCGACGGGGTGCTGCGCGCGACGGTCACCGACGACGGGCGCGGGGGCGCGGTGCCGGTCCCGGGCGGCGGGCTGGCGGGCGTGGAGCGGCGCATCAAGCCGTTCGACGGGGTGCTGGTCGTCTCCAGCCCCGAGGGCGGCCCGACGACGGTGACGGTGGAGATCCCGTGCCCGCCGGGGGAGGAGCGCGGCGGGCCGGAGCCGGCCGGCGCCGCCGGCACGAGGGGTGCGCGGGGGCCGGGCGCGGGGCGCAGGAAGCTGTGGCTGACCGCGCTGGCACCGGTACTGTGTTCCGTCGCGCTGTTCCCGCAGGGGCTGGTCGCGGGGCTGCTGCTGGGCTTCGGCACGGACAACAGGTCGTGGTTCCTGGCGCTGTACATGCCGGAGTCGCTGCGCTGGCCGACCGTGGCGGCGATGGTGGCGCTGGGCCTGGCCGGGGCGCGGGTGCTGCTGCGGCAGTGGCGGAAGAACGGCGCGGCGCAGCGGTGTTGACGGAGGGACGTGCGGCCGTCCCGGCGGGCAGGGCGGAGAGGAGCGGGTCAGTGCGAGTCGTCCTGGCGGAGGACCAGTACCTGCTGCGGGACGGGCTGACGCGGCTGCTGCAGGCGCACGGTATGGAGATCTGCGCGGCGGTGGAGTCCGGTGACGAGCTGCTGGCGGCGCTGCGCGCCGAGCGGCCGGACGTGGCGGTGGTCGACATCCGGCTGCCGCCGACGTTCACCGACGAGGGCCTGCAGGCGGCGCTGGCCGCCCGGCGGGAGCGGCCGGACCTGCCGGTGCTGATCCTGTCGCAGCACGTGGAGCAGTTGTACGCGCGGGAGTTGCTGGCGGACGGCCGCGGTGCGGTGGGGTACCTGCTGAAGGACCGGGTGTTCGCGGCGCGGCAGTTCGTGGACTCGGTGCGGCGGGTGGCCGAGGGCGGTACGGCGATGGACCCGGAGGTCATCGCGAAGCTGCTGGCGAGCAACGCGCGGGACGAGCCGCTGGGGCGGCTGACGCCGCGGGAGCGGGAGGTGCTGGCGGGGATGGCCGAGGGCCGCTCGAACGCGGCGATCGCGCGCCAGCTCTTCCTCTCCGAGGGCGCGGTGAGCAAGTACACGACGAGCATCTTCGCGAAGCTGGACCTCGCCCCGTCGGACGACGACAACCGCAGGGTACGGGCCGTGCTGGCGTATCTGAACGGCCGGGGAGAGTAGGCGACCGGGACGGGCCACGGCGCGTGGTGCGGGACTGCGGGTGCCGGGGGTGGTGCGTCGCGCCTCCGGCGGGATTCGGGTGCGGTTCCGGGCAGAACGGTCGTGGGCGGAGCCGGCCGGGACGACCGGGTGCGGGTCGGCGGCGCACCGGGGGTCACGGCGGGGCCGCAGGTGCGCTCGGCGTAGCCGCCGAGACGGCGCTACGGCAGTCCCGGCGGGCCGTCGGAGGCGCCGCGTGGTGAGCCGCGGACGCCGGCCGGCTTGCTGCCGGTGTTCGGGCAGCCCGGTTGCCGGTGCCCCCGCTGGGTGGGCAGCGTTACGCGCGGATGCGCAGGCCGCGGGGGGTGGCCAGGAAGCCCGCCTGCTCCAGGAGCGTGCCCAGGGGGGAGTCGAGGGCGGCGGTGGCGTTGATGCGCTCCACCGTGGTCGTACGGCCCAGGGCGCCGCCGCGGGCCGCCGCCGCCAGCGCGTCGGCCGCCGCGGCGAGGCGCGGGTCGTCCGCCGGGGGCCAGGCCAGGAGCGTACGGCCGCCGCGCTCCACGTACAGCGCGAGGTCGCCGTCCGCCAGCACCACCAGCGCGCCGGCCTTCCGGCCGGGCTTGTGGGTCGTCCCGGGCGGGGGCTCCGGCCAGGGCAGGGCCGCCCCGTACGCGTTCGCCGGGTCCGCCGCCGCCAGGACGAGCGCCCGCTGTCCGGTCCCGCCTCGGCCGGAGCCCCCGGCGCCGTGCCCCCGCGAAGGAGCGGGCGCCCCGGCGCCGCCTCTTGACCGCCGGCCTGCGCGAGTGCTCAGGGTGCTGCCGCCGTACGCGCCTGCCGGCTCGTCGTCTGCGAACTCGCCGCCGCCCCAGGCGCCGGAGCCGTCGGCGCCGGTGCTCCCGAGGCCGCCCGGCTCCGTCCCGCAGCCTGCGCCGGAGGCGATGCGCTCCCGGCTCGTGGCCACCGCCCGCAGCCGGTCCACCGCGCCGTCCATCGCGAACTGCGCGGCGCCCAGCCCCTCCACGACATACCCGCGGCGGGCCTGGCCCGTCTCCTCGAAGGCCGACAGCACCCGGTACGCCGCGGAGAAGCCGCCTTCCACGCCCTCCGCCGCCACCGCGCCGCGCGTGACCACCCCGTGCCGGTCGAGCAGCGTGTGGGCCAGCGCGTGCGCGCGGTGGGTGGCGTCCGGCTCGCGCTCGGGCAGCAGGGACCAGCGGCCGGAGACCGTCGGCGGCCCGTTCCGCGAGGCCGTGCGTGCGGCGCCCGCGACGGCCAGGCTGCCGTAACGCCCGCGCGGCGTGGGCCGCTTCGCGCGGTGCGCCGTGGCGCCCGCGGTGCGGCCGGAGCCGAGGAGCGCGCGCAGCGGGCCGAGGGTGTCGTTCGTCAGCCGCCCGGACCAGGCCAGGTCCCAGACGGCGTCGGCGAGTTGCGCGTCGGTGGCGTCGGGGTGCGTGGCCCGTACCTGCTCGCCGATCTGCCGGAAGAACAGGCCGTACCCGCCGCTCAGCGCGGCCAGCACCGCCTGGTGCAGCGGCGTGGCCTCCAGCGGATGCGGCTCGTGCAGCAGCAGCGGCGCGGAGTCCGCGGGATACAGGGAGATCCAGCCGTCCTTGCCGGGCAGCGCACCGGCGCCCGCCCAGACCACCTCGCCCGAGTTCGTCAGCTCGTCCAGCATCGTCGGTGCGTACCCCGCGACCCGCGACGGCAGCACCAGCTTCTCCAGCGCCGACGCCGGCACCGGCGCGCCCTGCAGTTGCTCCACCGCCCGGACGAGGCCGTCGAGGCCGCGCAGGCTGTGCGTGCCCAGGTGCTGCCACTGCGGCAGGAACGCCGCGAGCGCGGCCGGGGCGACGGGCTCCAGCTCCTGGCGGAGCGCGGCCAGCGACCGGCGCCGCAGCCGCCGCAGCACCCCGGCGTCGCACCACTCCTGGCCGACGCCCGCCGGATGGAACTCGCCCTGTACGGTCCGGCCGGCCGCCGCCAGCCGGTGCAGCGCGCCGTCGGTGACGGCCGCACCCAGGCCGAAGCGCGCCGCGGCCTGCCCGGAGGTGAACGGGCCGTGCGTGCGGGCGAAGCGCGCCAGCAGGTCGCCCAGCGGGTCGGCCACCGGCTCCGTGAACGCCTCCGGCACGCCCACCGGCAGCGCCGTGCCCAGCGCGTCCCGCAGCCGGCCGGCGTCCTCGACCGCCGCCCAGTGCGGTGTCCCGGCGAGCCGCACCCGGATCGCCCGGCGGGCGCCCTCCAGCTCCCGCACCCACGACGGCTCCGCGCCGCGCTCCGCCAGCTCCGCGTCCGTCAGCGGACCGAGCACGCGCAGCACGTCCGCGACGCCCTCGGCGTCCTTGAGCCGCCGGTCGTCCGTCAGCCACTGCAGCTCGCGCTCCAGCTCCGCCAGCACCTCGGCGTCCAGCAGCTCGCGCAGCTCCGCCTGCCCCAGCAGCTCGGCGAGCAGCCGGGAGTCCAGCGACAGCGCCGCCGCCCGGCGCTCGGCCAGCGGGGAGTCGCCCTCGTAGAGGAACTGCGCCACGTAGCCGAAGAGCAGCGAGCGGGCGAACGGCGACGGCTCCTGCGTCGTCACCTCCACCAGCCGCACCCGGCGGTTCTCGATGTCGCCCATCAGCTCCGTGAGCCCGGGGACGTCGAAGACGTCCTGCAGGCACTCGCGCACCGCCTCCAGCACGATCGGGAACGAGCCGAACTCGCTGGCCACCTGAAGCAGTTGGGAGGCGCGCTGGCGCTGCTGCCACAGCGGCGTGCGCTTGCGCGGGTCGCGGCGGGGCAGCAGCAGCGCGCGGGCCGCGCACTCGCGGAACCGGGCGGCGAACAGCGCGGAGCCGCCCACCTGGTCGGTGACGACCTGGTCGACCTCGCCCTTGTCGAAGAGGACGTCGGCCGCGCCGACCGGCGACTGCCCGTCGTCCCCGGCCGCATCCGGCGCGGCGCCGCCGCCCGCCGGGTCGACGTCCAGCAGGTCGAGGCCCATCAGGTCGGTGTCGGGCAGCCGCAGCACGATGCCGTCGTCGGCGTGCATCACCTGCGCGTCCATCCCGTACCGCTCGGCGAGCCGGGCGCCGAGGGCCAGGGCCCACGGAGCGTGCACCTGCGCGCCGAACGGCGAGTGCACCACCACCCGCCAGTCGCCCAGCTCGTCCCGGAAGCGCTCCACGACGATCGTCCGGTCGTCCGGTACGTGCCCGCAGGCGGCGCGCTGCTCCTCCAGGTACGCCAGGACGTTCCCCGCGGCCCACGCGTCAAGACCCGCCGCCGTCAGCCGCTCCTGGGCCGCCTGCCGGTCCAGGCCGCCGAGCTCCCGCAGGAACGCGCCCTGCGCCCGCCCCAGCTCCAGCGGCCGGCCCAACTGGTCGCCCTTCCAGAACGGCAGCCGGCCCGGCACCCCCGGCGCGGGGGAGACCAGCACCCGGTCCCGGGTGATGTCCTCGATGCGCCAGGACGTCGTGCCCAGCGTGAACACGTCGCCGATGCGCGACTCGTAGACCATCTCCTCGTCCAGCTCGCCGACCCGGCCGCCGCCCTTCTTGGGGTCCGCCCCGGCGAGGAAGACGCCGAACAGACCGCGGTCGGGGATCGTGCCGCCGGAGGTGACGGCGAGCCGCTGCGCGCCCGGGCGGCCCTTGACCGTCTGCGCCACCCGGTCCCACACCAGCCGCGGGCGCAGCTCGGCGAAGGCGTCGGAGGGATAGCGCCCGGCGAGCATGTCGAGCACGGAGGTGAATGCCGACTCCGGCAGCGCGGCGAACGGCGCCGCCCGCCGCACCAGGGCCAGCAGCTCCGTCACGTCCCACTCGTCCATCGACGTCATGGCGACGATCTGCTGCGCCAGCACGTCCAGCGGGTTGGCCGGGACCCGCAGCGCCTCGATGGCGCCCTCGCGCATCCGCTCCGTGACCACCGCCGACTGCACCAGGTCGCCCCGGTACTTGGGGAAGACCACGCCGCGCGAGACCGCGCCCACCTGGTGCCCCGCGCGGCCCACCCGCTGCAGCCCGGACGCCACCGAAGGCGGCGACTCGACCTGCACCACCAGGTCCACCGCGCCCATGTCGATGCCCAGCTCCAGACTGGACGTGGCGACCACCGCCGGCAGCCGCCCCGCCTTCAGGTCCTCCTCCACCTGCGCGCGCTGCTCCTTGGAGACCGAGCCGTGGTGCGCGCGGGCGATCACCGGCGGCGCGCCCTGCGCCGCGCCCGACTGGGCCATGATCTCGGCGGGCGGCGGCGCGTCCTCGGCGAGAGTCGTGGCGGAGCCGCGCACATCGACAGGTGTGCCCACCGCGCGCTCGTACGCGATCTCGTTGAGCCGGTTGCACAGCCGCTCCGCGAGCCGGCGCGAGTTGGCGAAGACGATCGTCGAGCGGTGCTCCTCCACCAGGTCGACGATGCGCTCCTCGACATGCGGCCAGATCGACGGCCGGTCGGCCCCCGCGCCGTCGTCCTGCACGGGCGAGCCGCCCAGCTCTCCCAAGTCCTCGACGGGCACGACCACCGACAGGTCGAACCGCTTCTGTGACGGCGGCTGCACGACCTCCACCCGCCGCCCCGGCGACAGGAACCTGGCCACCTCCTCCACCGGCCGGACCGTCGCCGACAGGCCGATGCGGCGCGCCGGCCGCGGCAGCAGCTCGTCCAGCCGCTCCAGGGAGAGCGCGAGGTGGGCACCGCGCTTCGTCCCCGCCACGGCGTGCACCTCGTCCAGGATCACGGTCTCCACCCCGGCGAGCGCGTCCCGCGAGGCGGACGTCAGCATCAGGAACAGCGACTCGGGCGTGGTGATGAGGATGTCCGGCGGGCGGTTGGCGATCGAGCGGCGCTCGGCCGCTGGCGTGTCACCCGATCGGATGGCGACCCGCACCTCCGGCTCCGGCCGGCCGAGCCGGACGGCCTCCTGGCGGATGCCGGTGAGCGGGCTGCGCAGATTCCGCTCGACGTCCACGGCGAGCGCCTTCAGCGGCGACACGTACAGCACGCGGCAGCGTTTGCGCGCCTGCGCGGGGGGCGGGGCGGACGCCAGCCCGTCGAGCGCGGAGAGGAACGCCGCCAGCGTCTTGCCCGAGCCCGTGGGCGCCACGACCAGCACGTCGGAGCCCTCGCCCAGCGCCCGCCAGGCGCCTTCCTGGGCCGCCGTGGGCGCGGCGAAGGCGCCCTCGAACCACGCCCGCGTCGCCGGGTCGAACGTCTCCAGCACCGATCTCGCCATGTGAACCATCGTGCACCCGGCCACTGACACCCAGCACACTTGTCCCCATGGGGGCACGTACGCCGCGGGCGTCGGGCGACGCCGGCCGCGAGTGGGCCCGGCACTGGCGTTACACCAGCCTGCCCGGCCTGGACCTGCTGCGCGCCCGCTACGTCGGGCACACCTTCCCGGCCCACTCCCACGACGGCTACGTCTTCGGCGCCGTCACCGCCGGCGTGGAGGCCGTCGGCCTGCCCGGCGGCACGCTCCTGGCCGGCCCAGGCACCGTCGTCATGATCAATCCCGAGGTGCCGCACACGGCCCGCGCCGGCGCCGCGGAGGGCTGGTCGTACGCGACGCTCTACCCGTCCGCCGGCCTGGTCGCCGCGGTGGCCGCGGAGGTCACCGCGATCCGCGGCACCGCGGGCTTCGGCGAGACCATGGTCGACGACCCCGGCGCCTCCCGCCTCATCGCCCAGGTGCACCGCGCTGCGGAGGAGGACGACCCGCTGGCCGCCGACAGCGTGCTGCGCGTCGTGCTGGCCCGCCTGCTGCGCCGCCATGGCGCGCGGCTCCCGGGGCGGGTGGTGGCGTCGGCGGGCGCGCGGACGGCCGCGCGGGCGCGGGCGGTGCTGTACGAGCGGATGGCGGCGCCGCCGACGCTTCAGGCGCTGGCGGCGGAGCTGGGCACGTCGCCGTTCGCGCTGCTGCGGGCGTTCAAGGAGGCGTACGGCACGCCGCCGCACCGCTGGCTGACCGACGCCCGGGTACGGCGCGCGCGGCGGCTGCTGGACGCGGGGCTGCGGCCGTCGGAGGCCGCGGTGGCCGTGGGGTTCACCGACCAGCCGCATCTCAACAGGCACTTCACCCGCATCGTGGGGGTGCCCCCGGGGGCGTACCAGCGGGAGCGGGCCGGCTGAACCGGCCGGCCCGCTACTGGAGGTGCCTGCTGGACCTCCCTGCCGGACCTCCTGCCGGACCTCCTGCCGGACGTGCCGCCGGACCTGCCGGTACGCGCAAGAACGTACAAGACCGGTCACACGCCGGCCGCATACCGTCCGGCACATGGCCACAGAAGCACAGCCTCCGTCCACCGCCGATCCCGCGCCCGAGGATTCTGTCCCCGAGGACCGCGCAGCCCTGCGCGACGGGCTCGGCGTCGGGATCGCCGTCGGGCTCTCCGGGTTCGCGTTCGGCGTCACCGCGGCCGGCGCCGGGCTCAGCACCGCGCAGGCGTGCGCCATGAGCCTGCTGATCTTCACCGGCGCCTCGCAGTTCGCCCTCGCCGGCGCGGTGGCCGCGGGCGGCGGCCCGTTCGCCGCCGCGGCCGGGGCCTTCTTCCTCGGCGTACGCAACGCGTTCTACGGGCTGCGCCTGGCCCCCATGCTCCGCCTGCCCCGCGCGCTGCGCCCGCTGGCCGCCCAGTGGGTCATCGACGAGACGGCCGTCGTCACCATCGCCCAGCCCACCCGCCGCGCCCAGCGCACCGGCTTCGTCGTCACCGGGCTGACCCTCTACGTCTGCTGGAACCTCACCACGCTCGCCGGCGTGCTCGGCGCCGAGGCCATCGGCGACACCGCCGCCTGGGGCCTGGACGCCGCCGGGCCCGCGGTGTTCCTGGCGCTGGTGGGGCCGATGCTGACCGGAACGGTGGAGCGGGCCACCGCGGTCGTCGCCGTCGTGCTCGTGCTCGGCACGCTGCCGGCGCTGCCCGCCGGGACGCCGGTGCTGGTGGCCGCGCTGGCGGCGCCGCTGGTGCTCGCGCTGCACGGGAGGCGCACGCGCGGGCGCGCGCAGGATGTTTCCGAGGACGGGACGGACACGGAAGCCGGGACGGACACGGCAGCCGGGACGGCCGCGGCAGCCGGTACGGACGCGGCGGACGCGCGGAACGCGGAGGGCGCCGCGTGACCACCTGGCTTGCGATCGGCCTGACCTTCGCCGGCTGCTACGCGGTCAAGCTGCTCGGCCTCTCGGTGCCCTCGGGCGCCCTGGAGCGCCCCCTCGTGCGGCGGCTGGCCGCCCTGCTGCCGGTCGCCCTGCTGGCGGCGCTCACCGCGCAGCAGACCTTCGCCGACGGCACGGCGCTGGTCGTCGACGCCCGCGCCGCGGGGCTCGCGGCGGCCGGCGGCGCGCTGCTGCTGCGGGCGCCGTTCCTGCTCGTCGTGGCCACCGCGGTGGTCGTCACCGCGGCGGTACGGGCCGTGGCCGGCTGACCGGTCCTGCCGCGCGCCGGTCCCGCCGCGCGCCCCGGGTCAGGGCACGCTTCCGTACGCCCGCTCCACGCGCCCGTACGCCCGCAGCAGGCCCGCACACCAGCCCCCGCGCCCGTACGCCCCCTCCAGCCCCGCGCGCCCTCAGATCCGTCCGTACGCCCGCAGCGTCAGCAGCGCCTCCAGCGTCGCCAGCGGTCTCGCCTCCAGCTCCGCCCCCGGCGACCAGCGCCGCCACGCCACCGGCCACCCGCCGTCCGCCCGCTGGTCCGCCGCCAGGAAGTCCAGCGACCGCGCCATCTCCGCGTCGCTGAACCACCGCCGCGCCAGCGATCCCGGCCGGCGGGCGAAGTCGTGCGGACGGTGGTGCTCGCCCGGCACGTGCCCCGCGGCCGGCTCCGCGCCCGCCCGGCCCGGCTCCAGCAGCACCAGCCGCTCGGCGCGCACCAGCCGGCCCAGCCGGTCCGCGGCGGCCTCCGCGCGCCGCCGGTCGGGTACGTGGTCGAGGAAGGCGACCGCGGCCTCGGCCTCGTACGGAAGGCTGCCGCGCAGCGTCTCGACGGCCTGCCAGCAGAAGTCGGTGGCGCGGAAGAGCCAGGCGTGCCAGACGTCGTTGCGGTGCAGCAGTCCCACGACCGGCGCGGTGGTCAGCAGCGCGCTCGGCGGGTCCGCGGGCACCGGCAGCCACGGGGCGGCCGGGTAGCCGCGCAGCGAGGGGTGCACGGCGGGCAGGGCGCCGTCGGGGTTGGAGACGGCGGTCAGATAGCGGCACACGTCCTCGGCGTGGCGCCCGGTGCAGCGGCCGAGGGAGTCGAGGACCCGCAGCGCGTGCGCGGTGTGCAGCGGCTGGCTGCCCGGACCGCGCAGATCGGGGTCCAGGGCGTGCCCGTAGCCGCCGTCGGCGTTCCGGTACGCCTCCAGCGCCTTCTCCACCCCGGCTGCGTCGGCGGCGCCGGGCACGAAGTGGTGCGCGAACCGGCGCTGCTCCAGCACGCGGGCGGTCAGCCAGATGAACTCTGCGGCGCGGGCCTGCGGGGAGTCAGCCATGGGGCGACGGTACGAGCACGGCGGGGCCGGCGGGGCGGCCAACGGGTGGGGAGCACTCTCAGGTGCACGTACGCGCGGGATAATGGACGCATGCGGTTGACGGTCTTCTGGCAGCGGATGCGTGACTACTTCGGCGAGCCCTATGTCGACTCCTTCGCCCGCGACCACGTGATGTCCGAGCTGGGCGGGCGCACGGTCCGCGAGGCGCTGGACGCCGGGTGGGAGGCGCGCGACGTGTGGCGCGGGGTGTGCGCGGCGATGGACGTCCCCGCGGAGATGCGCTGACGGGTCCGCCGGGGGCGTCGGCCACACTGTTCGTCCATGGCTCCAACTGCTCCCCCCGCCCCCTCTGACGACGCCCCCGCGGGCACGCCCCCGGGCGTCGGCACCCCGCCCGCGGCCGCACGCGAGCGCATGCCCGCCTGGCTGCCCCGCGCGATAGTCCTCGCGCTGGCCCTGTTCGCCCTCTTCCACGTCGCGGAATGGGCCTTCCACGAGCTGTACGGGCTGCTGATCAACATCGTGGTGGCCTTCTTCATCGCGCTGGCCTGCGAGCCCGCCGTCGACCGCCTCGCCGCCCGCGGCATGCGCCGGGGCGCCGCCACCGCGGTGGTCTTCCTCGGCGTGCTGGCCGTCGCCGCGGCGTTCGTGGCCGCCCTCGGGTCGCTGGTCGCCGACCAGATCCGGCTGATCGTCGAGAACTTCCCCGACTACGTCGAGTCCCTCGTCGAGTGGATCAACGAGCGCTTCGGCACCGAACTGCGCGTGGACGAGCTCCAGCAGGACTTCCTGAAGTCCGAGACCGTACGGGACTACCTGCAGCGCAGCGCCGACAACGTATGGGGCATCTCCACCACCGTCCTCGGCGGCCTGTTCACCGCGCTGACCGTGGTGCTGTTTGCCTTCTACTTCACCGCCGAGGGCCCGCGGCTGCGCCGCGCGATCTGCTCCGTACTGCCGCCGGCGCGGCAGGCCGAGGTGCTGCGCGCCTGGGAGATCGCGGTCGCCAAGACGGGCGGCTACCTCTACTCGCGCGGCCTGATGGCCATCGTCTCGGGCGCGGCGCACTACGTCGCGATGCTGCTGCTCGACGTGCCGTACGCGCCCGCGCTCGCGGTGTGGGTCGGGGTCGTCTCGCAGTTCGTGCCGACCGTGGGCACGTACATCGCCGGGGCGCTGCCCATCCTGCTGGCGTTCACCGTCGGGCCCTGGACGGCGCTGTGGCTGCTCGGGTTCGTGGCCCTGTACCAGCAGTTCGAGAACTACCTGCTGCAACCGAGGATCACCGCGCGGACCGTGGACATACACCCCGCCGTCGCCTTCGGCTCCGTCGTCGCCGGAGCGGCGCTGCTGGGCGCGGTGGGCGCGCTCATCGCGATCCCGGCCACGGCGACGCTGCAGGCGTTCTTCTCCGCGTATGTACGCCGCTACGAGGTCGATGCCCGCGTCCACGGCGACCGGCCCCCGCGCCGCCGCGGCCCGGCCCGGCTGGCCCGGCTGCGCGCCGCGCTCAGCCGCCGCCCCGGCGAGCCGGACGACGGGGACTCCGGCCGGGACCCCGGCGCAGACCCCGGCGCAGACCGCCGGGCGGCGTCCGGCGACGACCCCCGCAAGCCCTAGCCGGCCCCCGGCCCGCCGTCCTCCGGTGCCGTCCGCGGCACCGCGATCGTCACCCGGAGCCCCCTCGGCTCGTTGCGTTCGTACGAGATGCGTCCCCCGCCCGCCGCCAGCAGCGCCCGGGCGATGGACAGCCCCAGACCCGACCCGGAGACGTTCTGATGCCGCCCGCTGCGCCAGAAGCGGTCGCCGATGCGGCCCAGCTCCTCGTCGGTGAGCCCCGGCCCGCCGTCGGCGACCACGACCGTCACCTCGTCGCCGTCCGCGTCCACCCGCACCTCCACCTCGCCGCCCGGCGGCGAGAACTTCACCGCGTTGTCCACCACCGCGTCCAGCGCGCTGGACAGCGCCACCGGGTCCGTCCAGCCGGTCACGGCCGGGGCGCCGGACAGGAACAGCCGTACGTCCTGTCCCTCGGCCAGCGGACGCCAGCTGGCGACCCGCTCCGCCGCCACCCGGGCCACGTCGGTCACCCGCAGGTCGGCGGGGGTGTGCTCGGCCAGCGCCAGGTCCAGTAGGTCGTCCAGCACCCGGGCCAGCCGGGCGCCCTCCGCCTGCGCCGACTCGATCTCGGCGGCGGCCTGCGGCGCCTCGAGACGCAGCAGCTCGATGCGGAGCAGCAGCGCGGACAGCGGGTTGCGCAACTGGTGGGAGGCGTCGGCGACGAAGGTGCGCTGCTGCTCCAGCACGTCCTCGACGTTGTCGGCCATCTCGTTGAAGGATCCGGCGAGCCGGCGCAGCTCCGGCGGTCCGCCGGCGGTGGCGACGCGGGACTTCAGCCGGCCGGTGGCGATGTCGTGGGTGGCCTTGTCGAGCACGCGTACGGGCTTGAGCACCCAGCCGGTCAGCCGGTACGCCGCCGCCACCGCGACCGCCATCGCGGCGGCGATGCCGGCGCCGAGCCAGAGCCAGCCGGTGAGGGTGCGCGAGCGCATGGCCCCGGTGGGCGAGTCGGTGACCACGACGGCGACCACGTCCCCGTCCCGTACGACCGGCGAGGCGACGGTCAGCCGGCCGTCCTGCCAGGGCCAGACCTGCGGGGGGTCGTGGCTGCGGCGGCCCGCCAGGGACTCGGAGAAGGCCCGCTCGCCCTCGGCGCCCGCCATGGCCCGCCAGCCCGTGGGGGCGGCGGCCATCGCGGTGCGGTCGCGGTAGTAGACGCCGGCGCGGATGCCGTAGAGGCCGTGGTAGCGGCGCAGCTCCTCCTCCAGCGCCCGCAGCCGCTCGTCCTCGGAAGCCGGGCGGGCCTCGCTGCGGGAGGCGACGTACTGGGCGAGGGAGGCGAACCGGGCGGTGTCGTCGATACGGTCCACGATCACGTGCTGCTGCTCCTGCCCGGCGATGCGGTCAGCGAGCGGGAGGCCGAGCGCGAGCAGCATGCCGGCCATGAGCACGATGAGCAGGGGGAGCAGCCGGGTACGCATACGGCGGGGGCCTCAGCCGGCGGGCGGGGGCACGAGGCGGTAGCCGACGCCCCGCACGGTCTCGATGAGTGCGGGCAGGCCGAGCTTGCTGCGCAGGGAGGCGATGTGGACCTCCAGGGTCCGGCCCGTGCCCTCCCAGCTGCTGCGCCACACCTCGCTGATGATCTGCTCCCGCCGGAACACCACGCCGGGGCGGGCCGCGAGCAGCGCGAGCAGATCGAACTCCTTGCGGGTGAGCTGCACTTCCGCGCCGCCCACGCGGACCCGGCGCGCCTGCGGCTCCAGCGTCACGGGACCCACGACCAGCGGCGCCGCGGGCACGTCGGCCCGCTCGCCGGCCCCGGCCGCGCCCGCGCCGTCCGGCCCCGCGGCGGACTCCGGCTCCGCCGCCGCGGTGCGCCGGGCGACGGCGTGCACCCGCGCGAGCAGCTCGCCCGTGTCGTACGGCTTGACGACGTAGTCGTCGGCGCCCAGGTTGAGGCCGTGGATGCGGGACCGGACGTCGGCGCGCGCGGTCACCATGATCACGGGCGTGCCGGTGAGCTTGCGGATACGTCCGCACACCTCGAAGCCGTCCTGATCGGGCAGCCCCAGGTCCAGCAGCACCACGTCGAACGGGGCCAGCTCGCTGTGCAGCAGCTCCTGCAGCGCCTCCTGGCCGCTGTGGGCCATGCCCACCTCGAAGCCGTGCCGGGCCAGCACCGCGGAGAGCGCGGTGGCCACGTGGTCGTCGTCCTCGACGAGCAGCAGCCTCATCGGCCCTCCTGTTCCCTCTCTGGCGTATCGTCTCAGCCCGCACACGAATACAGGCGGATGCGGCCCCGCCTCGTCAAGTCCGGGCAGGTCACCCAGCGGTTTCCGTTATGTGACAGACACGGAGAGCGGCGTCCTGATTCATTCCATTGTGTCCGATTGCAGCCGGATCGTTATGCTCAATTTCCGCTCAGATGTGATGACGTTGGTCAAGGCTGCTCACTAAGGTCCAGGCAACCGAAGAGGACGGAGCAAGACGCGGATGACCGAGGTTTCGATGGCCAAGGACGCCGTTCCGGCGGCGGGCGAACCGCTGGTCGTGCTGGACAACGTCAACAAGCATTTCGGTGCGCTGCACGTGCTCCAGGACATCGACCTGACGATCGCGCGCGGCGAGGTCGTCGTCGTCATCGGGCCTTCCGGGTCCGGGAAGTCCACGCTGTGCCGCGCGATCAACCGGCTGGAGCCCATCGACTCCGGCCGCATCACCCTGGACGGCAAGCCCCTGCCCGCCGAGGGCCGCGAGCTGGCCAGGCTCCGCGCCGACGTGGGCATGGTCTTCCAGTCCTTCAACCTCTTCGCCCACAAGACCGTGCTGCAGAACGTGACCCTCGGGCAGGTCAAGGTCCGCAGGAAGGACAAGGCAGCCGCGGAGACCTCCGCCAGGGCCCTGCTCGACCGGGTGGGCGTCGGCAACCAGGCGGACAAGTACCCCGCGCAGCTCTCCGGCGGTCAGCAGCAGCGGGTGGCGATCGCCCGCGCGCTGGCGATGGAGCCCAAGGTGATGCTCTTCGACGAGCCCACCTCGGCCCTCGACCCCGAGATGATCAACGAGGTGCTGGAGGTTATGCAGCAACTCGCCCGGGACGGTATGACTATGGTCGTCGTCACGCACGAGATGGGCTTCGCACGCTCGGCGGCGAACCGGGTGGTCTTCATGGCCGACGGTCAGATCGTCGAGGAGACGACGCCCGACCAGTTCTTCACCAACCCTCGCAGCGACCGGGCGAAGGACTTCCTGTCGAAGATCCTGCACCACTGAGCTGCCGGCAACACACCAGACAGAAGGATGCTCACCATGAATCTCCGCAAGGTCAGCGCGGCGGCTGCCTGCGCACTCGCCCTGTCCGTCACCGCGGCCGCGTGCGGCTCCGACGACGACGGCGGCGACAGCGGTGACGGCGGCGGCAGCAAGGACTCGATCACCGTCGGCATCAAGTTCGACCAGCCCGGTCTCGGCCTGAAGGAGCCCGACGGCTCGTACTCGGGCTTCGACGTGGACGTCGCCACGTACGTGGCCAAGGAGCTCGGCTACTCCGAGGACCAGATCGAGTGGAAGGAGGCGATCAGCGCCGACCGCGAGACCATGCTGGAGCGCGGCGACGTCGACATGATCGCCGCCACCTACTCGATCACGGAGGAGCGCGAGCAGAAGGTCGACTTCGCCGGCCCGTACCTGCTGGCCCACCAGGACCTGCTGATCCGCGCCGACGACGACATCACCAAGGGCGAGGACCTCAACGGCAAGACCCTCTGCTCGGTCACCGGCTCCACCTCGGCGCAGAACGTCAAGGACACCATCGCGCCCAAGGCCCAGCTCGCCGAGCGCCCCGGCTACTCCGAGTGCCTCGACGCGGTCGCCGGCGGCTCGATCGACGCCCTGACCACCGACGACTCCATCCTCGCCGGCTACGCCGCCCAGGAGGCGAACAAGGGCAAGTTCAAGCTCGCCGGGCTGAACCTGAGCAACGAGAACTACGGCGTCGGCGTCCAGAAGGGCGACGAGAAGATGAAGAAGGACATCGACGCCGCCCTGGAGAAGATGGTCTCCGACGGCTCCTGGGAGAAGTTCATGGAGGCCAACCTCGGCCCCGCGAACTACGACTTCGAGCCCGCGCCGAAGATCGGCGACATCAAGCAGTGACCCCACCGCACCGCTGCCCCGCAACGGTGCGACCGCACTGTCAGAGCGGTGGTGTGCCGCCCGCCCCGGGTGGCACACCACCGCGTCCCACTTAAGGTGAGAGCGCTGGACTGACGTTGGACATCATCTCCGAATACGACACACAGATCCTGGACGCGTTCTGGGTCACCGTGAAACTCACCCTGCTGTCGGGCCTGTTCTCCCTCGTCTGGGGGACGATCCTGGCCGGCATGCGGGTCAGTCCCGTCCCGCTGATGCGGGGCTTCGGCGCCGTCTACGTGAACGTCATCCGGAACGTCCCCCTGACGGTCATCATCGTCTTCTGCGCCCTCGGGCTCTCGGACATCTTCGGCGTCACCCTGGGCTCCGGCGTCGACTTCGACTCCAAGTACTTCCGGCTCGCGGTGCTCGGACTGTCCGCGTACACCGCCGCGTTCGTCTGCGAGGCGCTGCGCTCGGGCATCAACACGGTCCCCGTCGGCCAGGCGGAGGCGGCCCGTGCCCTCGGGCTGAGCTTCATCCAGGTCCTCACCCTCATCGTGCTGCCCCAGGCGTTCCGCTCGGTCGTCGGTCCGCTCACCAACGTCCTCATCGCGCTCACCAAGAACACCACGGTGGCGGCGGCCATCGGCGTCGCCGAGGCGGCGCTGCTCATGAAGGAGATGATCGAGAACGAGGCGCAGCTCCTCCTCATCTCCGCGATCTTCGCGCTCGGCTTCGTCGTGCTGACCCTGCCGACCGGGCTCATCCTCGGCTGGGTCGGCAAGAAGGTGGCGGTCAAGCGATGAGTTCCGTTCTCTACGACGCCCCCGGCCCGAAGGCCAAGCTGCGCAACCTCGTCTACTCGGTGCTCTTCCTCGCCGTGCTGGCGCTCGGCGTGTGGTGGGTCATCGACAAGCTGAACGACAAGAAACAGCTCGAATGGGCGCTGTGGAAGCCGTTCTTCACGGATTCCCAGGCGTGGACCACGTACCTGCTGCCGGGCCTCGGCGAGACGCTCAAGGCGGCGGGGCTCTCGCTCCTCATCGCGCTGCCGCTGGGCGCGCTGTTCGGCATCGCGCGGCTCTCCGACCACGTGTGGGTACGGGTGCCGGCGGGGGCGGTCGTGGAGTTCTTCCGCGCCATCCCGGTGCTGATCCTGATGCTGTTCGCGAACCAGTTCTACTCCGAGTACACCGGCATCGACAGCGAGCAGCGCCCGCTGTACGCCGTCGTCACCGGGCTGGTGCTCTACAACGCCGCCGTGCTCGCCGAGATCGTCCGCGCCGGCATCCTCTCCCTGCCCCGGGGGCAGACCGAGGCGGCCAAGGCCGTCGGGCTGCGCAAGGGCCAGATGATGGGCTCCGTGCTGCTGCCGCAGGCCGTCACGGCGATGCTGCCGGCGATCGTCAGCCAGCTCGTCGTCATCGTGAAGGACACCGCGTTGGGCGGCGTGATGATCGGCTTCAGCGAACTGCTCGTCGAGCGGCGCACGCTGGCGTCCAACTACTCCAACGTGTTCGCCAGCTTCATCATCGTCGCGGCGATCTACGTCATCGTGAACTTCATCCTGACGTCGCTGGCGAGCTGGCTGGAGCGCGCGGTCCGGCGCGGCAAGCGGACCACGGGCGCGGTGGTCGGGGTCGCGGCGGTCGACGACCTGAGCACCGGGGCCGCGGCCGGCGCGCTGGGCGGCGCGGCCGGCGCGGGCGGTGACGCCCTCGCGGGCGGCGGTGGCGGGGGAGACGGCGGGGGCACGACGTAGCCCGAAGGGGCGGCCCTCAGCCCTCAGCTTGACTGCGGTGTCCGGCAGTGGGTTGCATACGTCGTGTGATCGCGCACCCGGCTCCACAACCCCTCGTACGCAGTCAGCATGGCGCCGGAGGCGCGGCACCGTGGACCCGGTGATCATCGTCGGGGCGGGCCCGGTCGGGCTCGCCCTGTCGGTGGCGCTGGCACGGCACGCGGTCCCCACGCTCCTCCTCGACGACCGGCCCGCAGGCGACGCCGAGGAGGACGGCAGGCCCGCCGGTCCCCGCCCGGCCCGTACCGCCGTACTGCGCCCGCACACCACCGCGTTCCTCGACCGCCTCGGCGCCGCCGACGCCCGCGAGCAGGGCGCCCGGCTCGCCGGCTGGCGCGTGCTGCGCGGCAGCAGGACGCAGTTGCGGGTGGAGTTCGGCGAGGCCGGCGGCCCGGCGCCGCTGCACGTCGCCCAGTCCGCCCTGACGACCACGCTGGCGGCGCTGGCCGACCACTCCCACCACGTGGAAGTCTTCCGCGGCAGCCGGCTGACGGAGCTGACGCAGGAGCCGTACGGCGTCAACGTCCGTACCCGGGCCGGGACCCGGTGGCGCGGGAGTTGGCTCGTCGGCTGCGACGGCGCCCGGTCGACCGTGCGCAAGCTGCTTCAGGTGCCGTACGCGGGCCGCACGGCCGTCGAGCGGCACGCCGTCGCCGCCGTACGGGCCGACCTGCCCTGGCCCGGCGAGGGCGTGCTGTACCGCGGCACGCCGCGCAGCGGGCCCGGCGCCGAGTGCGTCGCCCGGCCGCTCGGCGACGACCGGTGGCGGCTGGACTGGCTGCTGCCGCCCGGCGGCGGTGTCGTCACCCCGGAGGCCCTGGTCGCGCGGCTGGAGGCCACCCTGCGCGGCTGGACGGGCACCCGGCACCCGTCGTACGAACTCCTCGACACCGGTGTGCACACCGTCCACCACCGGCTCGCCCGCCGCTGGCGCCGCGGCCGGGTGCTGCTCGCCGGCGACGCCGCCCACCTCGTGGGCTCCCTCGGCACCCAGCAGCTCGACGAAGGTCTCGCCGACGCCGAGAACCTCGCCTGGAAGCTCGGCCGCGTCTGGCACCAGGCCGGCCGCGACGACTCCGGCGACGACCTCGTCGACACCTACGCCACCGAGCGCCGCGGCGCCATCAGCGCCCGGCTGCGCGCCGCCGACCAGGTCCGCCCGCTGCTGCGCCGCGCCGGCGGCCTGCGGGCGGCGGTGCGCGGCAAGTCGGCGGCGGAGCTGCTGACGGACGGCCATCTGGGGCGCGGCCGGATAGGCGGCCCGCCGGTGTACGACACGGTGCCGACGGGGCTGGACGGGGCGGTTCAGGTAGGCACGGCCCCCGGCGCGCGGGTCGACGACGTCCCCGTGATCGCGCCGGACGGCTGGACGGGCCGGCTCTCCGAGCGGCTGGGCGGCGACCCGCTGGTGGTGCTGGTCGCCCCGGGCACCCGCGTCTGGGACCGCAGCCGCTGGCTGCAGGCCGGGCTGATGCCCAAGCTGACGCGGCTGGTGGGCGAACTCCCCGTCCGCGCCCGGCTGCTGGTCGCGGAGTCGTACCCGGGCGCGGCGCCCCACACGGTGCTCTGCATCCGTCCGGACGGCCATCTGATGGCGGCGATGGCGGGGGTGCGCGAGGAGCCGATGCGGGTGTGCGCGAACCGCATGCTGGGCCGGGCGGACGACGCGGACGAGTAGGGCGGCGCGTACGGGAGCCTTCCCGGGCGGGACGCTGCGCGGGGACGGGACGCTGCGCGGGGACGGGACGCTGCGCGGGGATGGGGCGCCCGGCGTGCGGTCGGCGCCGCGCGCCGCGGCGGGCCGCCGCGGCTGTCCGGTGCCGGCGGCTACAGCCAGCCGGGGACCGTGTCGCCTTCGGCGACGATGACGGCGGGGCCGGTCATCTCCACCTCGCCGTCGGGATGTTCGGTCACCACGAGGCGGCCTCCGGGCACGTCCACCGTGTACGTCTCCGGGCGGCCCGTCGCCGCCGGGTCCACGCCGTCGCGGCGGGCCGTGGCGACGGCCACCGCGCACGCCCCCGTACCGCACGAGCGGGTCTCGCCCGAGCCGCGCTCGTGGACCCGCATCGCCACGTGCCGCGGGCCGCGGTCCACGACGAACTCCACGTTCACCCCCTGGGGATACGCCGACGCCGGCGCGACCCCCGGCGCCTCGTACAGCCGCCCCGCGTCCGCGAGGTCGGCGACGAAGGTCACCGCGTGCGGGTTGCCCATCCCGACGTTGCGCGCGGGCCAGCTCCGCTCGCCCACCGTGACCGTCACCTCGGCGTCCGGGCCGTCCGCGAGCGTGGCCCGGCCCATGCCGACCGTCACGTCACCGTCCTTCGCCAGGTGCACGCGCCGCACCCCCGCGCGCGTGCCGACGGCCAGATCGCCGGTCTCCGCGAGCCCGGCGTGCTGCAGATAGCGGGCGAAGACCCGCACCCCGTTCCCGCACATCTCGGCGATGCTGCCGTCCGCGTTGCGGTAGTCCATGAACCACTCCGCGTCGGCGGCCATGCGCCGCCCCTCCGGGTGCGCGTCGGACCGTACGACCCGCAGCAGGCCGTCGGCGCCGATGCCCGCCCTGCGGTCGCACAGCCGGGCCACGGTGCTCGCGGACAGGCTGATGAGACCGGCCGGGTCCGGGAGGATCACGAAGTCGTTCTCGGTGCCGTGTCCCTTGAGGAAGTTCAGGTGCGCGGTGCTCATTCTGCGATCGTAACCGTCCGCGCCGACAACGCCCCGGCGGAAGAAAGACGACCGGGCTCCGCGCGCCGGTCAGCCCAGCCGGGCCACCCGCCAGACGGCCAGCGCCACGGCAGCCGCCACCGCCGCCGCGTAAAGCAGCGCGATCCGCCAGTCCGCCCGGCGCCCCGAGCCGCGCCGCGGCAGCCCCGGCAGCGCCAGCCCCACCCGGCGCGCGGCCATCATCGCCCACCCGGCGGCGCAGCAGCTGATCAGCAGCCCGAGCATGGCCACGACGGGACCGCCGCCGCCGAACTCGAAGGCCAGCGGGAACGCGAACATCAGCGAGCCCAGCGCGGCCAGCGCGACGATGGGGGCGAGCTGCCAGAAGCGCAGCAGCCGCGGCGGGCGCAGTTCGCGGAACGACTCCTGGCCCGCAGGCTCCGGTGCCTCGGAGAGGTCTCCCGCGAGGTCGTCCGCGGGCTCTGCCACGGGTCCCGCGATCCGGTCGTCCTGCGGCTCCCGTCGACTGTCACGAGGGCCGGCCTCCATAGCCACGTGCCCTCCCAACCTCCGGCGACTTCCAGGCTCCCAGCTCGCCTCGATGATGGCACGGCCGGGAACACCCGCAGTGCCACCGAGGCGTCCCGATGCCATGACGTGATCAGCCTGTGACCGACCGTTCGAGTAGCTCATACGCGGTGTCCGCAAGGCGGTCACGATCGGCTTCCGAGCCGCTGATCCAGTGCACGCGCGCATCGCGCCGGAACCACGTCTCCTGCCGCCGCGCGAACCGCCGGGTGGCCCGCACGGTCTCGTCCCGGGCCTCCGCTTCCGTGCACTCACCGGCGAGGAACGACAGCACCTGCTGGTACCCCAGGGCCCTGGAGGCCGTACGGCCCTCACGAAGCCCTTCCGCTTCCAGCCGCCGCACCTCGTCCACCAGCCCGGCCCGCCACATCCGGTGCACGCGCCGCTCGATCCGGTCCGCCAACTCCGGGCGCGGCACGGCGATGCCGAACTGGAGAGTGTCGTAGACCGACTCGTGCGCGGGGAGGCTGGCCGTGAAGGGGCGGCCGGTCAGCTCGATCACCTCCAGGGCCCGGACGATCCGGCGGCCGTTGCCCGGCAGGATCGCCTGCGCGGCGGCGGGGTCGGCGGCGGCGAGCCGGTCGTGCAGTGGTCCGGGCCCGCTCTCCGCCAGCTCCGCCTCCAGCCGGGCGCGGACGGCCGGGTCGGTGCCGGGGAAGTCCATGGCGTCGATGGCCCCGCGCACGTACAGACCGGAGCCGCCGACGAGCACCGCGGTGCGGCCGAGCGCACCGAGGCGGTCGATCTCGGCGCGGGCCAGGCTCTGGTACGCGGCGACGCTCGCGGCCTGGGTCACGTCCCACACGTCGAGCAGGTGGTGCGGCACGCCTTGCCGCTCCGCGGGCGTCAGTTTGGCCGTGCCGATGTTCATCCCCCGGTAGAGCTGCATCGAGTCGGCGTTGACGATCTCGCCGCCGAGCCGCCGGGCGAGCGCGATCCCGAGCTCGGACTTGCCGGCGGCCGTGGCCCCGACGACCGCGACGACCTGGGGGCGGGGGGTGGTCTCTGTCACGCGGCAAGTCTCGCAAACAACGGGCCGGCCCTCGAACGAGTGACGTAACGCGGTGCCCGCGGCGTCGTTTGGCGTTCCGAGGTTCCGAACGCCGGTCTGCGGACCGGGCCCCGGGGCGCGCAAGGAGCCGCTCCGGGAGGCGCGGGATTTCGCCCACGCGAGTCAGTTTTTGGAGGAGAGATGGGCGTTCTTGCCAAGCTTCTTCGTCGCCGCGGATCGAGCGGGGAGGGGCAGGCCGGGGAGGCGGAGGCGGCAGCGGCGGCAGAGGCGCAGCCCGCGCCCGCCGGGGAGGCGGCGGGCGCGGACGCCCCGGGTGCCGCGGGGATCCCGAAGCAGCAGTCGGCCGAAGGGGCCGCGGACAGCGGCGCGGGCGACGACGCCCGCCAGTAGGGCCTCCGGGAGGCGCGCGGCCCCGCCCGGGGCCCGCGGCCCCGGGCCGCCGCACCGGGGGCACGGGTGTCAGGACCGGCGTTTCTGGACCGGCGTTTCTGGACCGGGGGTTGGAATCAGGTTTCAGGACCAGGCGGCGACGAAGTAACCCACCCCGTACGGCGCCTCGTTGTACAGAAGTGCTCCGCGCAGGGCGGTGTCCCCGGCGGCGCCCGCGGCGCCCGCGGCGACCTGCCAGCAGGCGCGGCCCGTGGCCTGCACGCCGGAGGCCAGCTCTGCGTCCAGTGCCGCCAGGGCCGCGGTGTCCGCGGCGCCCAGGGCGCGGGCCGCCTCGGCGTCGAAGCCGGCGGCGCGCTCGTCGTAGTAGCCGGGGGCCTTGTGCGTACGGCACGCGCTGCCGTCGCCCAGCACCAGCAGGGCCACCCGCCCCGCCTTCGCGGCGATCTCCCGGCCGGCCTCCGCGCAGCGCTCGCCCGCCAGCGACTCGCCGACGCCCAGCCCTTCCACGGGCGTGCCGTTCCACTCCGCCCGCTGAAGCAGCCACGCGCCCACCGCAAGCGACGGCGGCAGCTCCCGCTCGCCGGGGGCCGGCTCCGCGCCGCTGGCCGGCCCGAGCCGTACCGCCAGATCCACGCCGAAGCCCCGGAACGACCCCCGGGCCCCCTGCGGATACGGTCCCCGCCCGGCCTGCTCCGCGGGCCCGACGACGACCAGCACGTCCGGCCGCGCCGCGGCCAGCACCCCCACGGCGTCCATACACGCCGTTCTGAGCGCTTCCAGCTCGCCGGCGGCACCAGAGGCCACCTCGGGTACCAGCAGGGGCGGACAGGGGCAGCAGGCGGCAGCGACGAGCATGAGCCGCAGCCTAGCCGCCCCGCTCGGAGCGTCCCCCAAGGCGCCGCCGGGTGGGCGCGCAGCCGGGGCACGGGCCAGGCTCAGGGCCTGCCGGGCCTGCCGGGTGGGACGTGCCGTCCGGCCCCTGTCCCCGGGGCGGAGCCGGTCAGGCCGGTTGTCGGGCGCCCGGCCGGACAGCCGCCGCGTGGCGCCGTCCTTGCGGCCCCCGCCCTCCGCGACCAGACGTGCCGTCCGCCCCGGCCCCCGCGGCGGAGCCGGTCAGTGCGCCGCGCAGCCCTCCGCCGCCGGCAGCGGGTCCGGGACGCCCACCTTCGGCAGCCCCAGCAGCACGCCTGTGCCGCCGGCCCCGCCCGCGGCCGGCCCGCCCTCCTGCCGCGCCGCCCAGGCGTCGCCGGAGCGGGTGCGCCGCACCGCCCGCGGCTCGGACTCCGCCAGCAGGTGGTGGGGCGCCGCGTACGTGATCTCCACCGTCGCCATGTCGCCCGGCCGCACCGGCTCCTCCGGCCGCGCGAAGTGCACCAGCCGGTTGTCGGGCGCCCGGCCGGACAGCCGCCGCGTGGCGCCGTCCTTGCGGCCCTCGCCCTCCGCGACCATGACCTCCAGGACCCGTCCGACCTGCTTCTTGTTCTCGCCCCAGGAGATGTCCTCCTGCAGGGCCACCAGCCGCTCGTACCGCTCCTGCACGACCGCCTTCGGGATCTGCCCGGCCATCTCGGCCGCCGGCGTCCCCGGCCGCTTGGAGTACTGGAAAGTGAACGCCTGCGCAAAGCGCGCCTCGCGCACCACGTGCAGCGTCTGCTCGAAGTCCGCCTCGGTCTCGCCGGGGAAGCCCACGATGATGTCGGTGGTGATGGCCGCGTCCGGGATCGCGGCCCGTACCTTCTCGATGATCCCCAGATACCGCTCCTGCCGGTACGAGCGCCGCATCGCGCGCAGCACCGTGTCCGAGCCGGACTGCAGCGGCATGTGCAACTGCGGCATCACGTTCGGCGTCTCGGCCATCGCCTCGATCACGTCGTCGGTGAAGTCACGCGGGTGCGGCGAGGTGAAGCGCACCCGCTCCAGACCCTCGATCCGCCCGCAGGCCCGCAGCAGCTTGCCGAACGCCTGCCGGCCGCCGATGTCGGACCCGTACGCGTTGACGTTCTGCCCCAGCAGCGTGATCTCGCTGACGCCCTCCGCGACCAGTGCCTCGACCTCGGCGAGGATGTCCCCGCTGCGGCGGTCCTTCTCCTTGCCGCGCAGCGCCGGAACGATGCAGAACGTACAGGTGTTGTTGCACCCCACGGAGACCGAGACCCACGCGGCGTACGGGCTCTCGCGCCGCGTCGGCAGCGTGGAGGGGAACGCCTCCAGCGACTCGGCGATCTCGACCTGCGCCTCGCGGGCCACCCGCGCGCGCTCCAGCAGCACCGGCAGCTTGCCGACGTTGTGCGTGCCGAAGACGACGTCGACGTACGGGGCGCGGCTCACGATCGCCTCGCGGTCCTTCTGCGCCAGACAGCCGCCGACCGCGATCTGCATGCCGGGCTTCGCGGCCTTCTTCGGCGCGAGCTGGCCGAGGTTGCCGTACAGCCGGTTGTCGGCGTTCTCGCGCACCGCGCAGGTGTTGAACACGACGACGTCAGCGGTGCTGCCGGAGCCGGGCTCGGCGCGGACGTAGCCCGCTTCCTCAAGCAGCCCCGACATCCGTTCGCTGTCGTGGACGTTCATCTGGCATCCGAACGTCCTGACCTCGTACGTGCGCGGCTGTGCGACTTCCTCGGGCATGCCAGCGATCATCCAAACGACGACGGGGGTTCACGGACGGGCCGCCGGGGCGGCCCGTCCGTCAGTCTACGACTTCGGCGAAAGCCCTCAGTCGGCCTGCCCGGCGGGGGCGTACCGCCTCAGCTCGGCGGCCAGTTCCTCGTGCACCAGGGCCTTGAGCAGGGTGCCCGCGGCGATGTGCTCCTCCACCAGCACCTCGCCCTCGTCGTGCACGCGGGAGACGAGCGCGCCCTTCGTGTACGGCACGACGGCCTCGATCTGGATCTGCGGACGCGGCAGCTCCACGTCGATGAGCGCCTTCAGCTCCTCGATGCCCGCGCCCGTCGCCGCCGAGACCGCGATCGCCCGCGGCTCGATGCGCAGCAGCCGGCGCAGCACGTCCGGATCGGCGATGTCCGCCTTGTTGATCACCACGATCTCGGGCACGGACGTCGCGCCCACGTCGCGGATCACCTCGCGCACGCTGATGAGCTGCTCCTCGGGCGCCGGGTGGGAGCCGTCGACCACGTGCAGGATCAGGTCGGCGTCGCCGACCTCCTCCATCGTGGAGCGGAACGCCTCGACGAGATGGTGCGGCAGGTGCCGTACGAAGCCGACCGTGTCCGTCAGCGTGTAGAGCCGCCCGCTGGGCGTCTCGGCCCTGCGCACGGTCGGGTCGAGGGTGGCGAACAGCGCGTTCTCCACCAGCACGCCCGCGCCCGTGAGCCGGTTGAGCAGCGAGGACTTGCCCGCGTTGGTGTAGCCGGCGATGGCGGTCGACGGCACCTTGTGCCGCTTGCGCTCCTGCCGCTTGACGTCCCGGCCGGTCTTCATGTCCGCGATCTCCCGGCGGAGCTTCGCCATCTTCTCGCGGATGCGCCGCCGGTCCGTCTCGATCTTCGTCTCACCGGGGCCGCGGGTGGCCATGCCGCCGCCCGCGGAGCCCGAGCCGCCGCCGCCCATCTGCCGGGACAGCGACTGGCCCCAGCCGCGCAGCCGCGGCAGCATGTACTGCATCTGCGCGAGCGCGACCTGCGCCTTTCCCTCGCGGGACTTGGCATGCTGGGCGAAGATGTCGAGGATCAGCGCGGTGCGGTCGACGACCTTGACCTTGACGACGTCCTCAAGGTGGATGAGCTGGCCGGGACTCAGCTCACCGTCGCAGACGACGGTGTCGGCCGCGGTCTCGACCACGAGGTCGCGCAGCTCCAGCGCCTTGCCGGAGCCGATGTACGTCGCGGGGTCGGGCTTCTCGCGGCGCTGCACGACACCGTCGAGCACGACCGCGCCGGCCGTCTCGGCGAGCGCGGCCAGCTCCGCGAGCGAGTTCTCGGCCTCCCGGACCGTACCGGAGGTCCACACGCCGACGAGCACGACCCGCTCCAGCCTCAGCTGCCGGTACTCGACCTCGGTGACGTCCTCCAGCTCGGTCGACAGACCGACGACGCGGCGCAGCGCCGCACGGTCCTCGCGGTCGAACTGATCGCCGTCACGATCCGCGTCGGATCCGGGACTCCACGCGGCTTCGGCTTCCATGAGGGCGTCGGCACGCAGTCCTTCCGGGAGACGCTGACCGTCCTGGGGAAGGTGAGTGGGAGAAGTCATCGGATCCTTGTCTGTGAGATGGGTTGTCTGCTTCCGACAACGCCCCGCAGACCGGGAGGATTCCCCGCACGGCGGGCGTCGCGGCATCCATGATGGTCGCACGCTGCCGCACGGTCGTCACCCGCTTTACGGCCGCCGGCTCAGGGCGCCGGCTTCCCCGGTGCCGCCGGCTTCCAGCCGGGGTGGCCCGGCATCGGCGGGGTGCGCTCGCCGTACAGCCAGGGGTGCAGGAAGCCCTCCAGATCGCGGCCGGCGACCTCGGAGGCGAGCGCGACGAAGTCCGCCGTGCCGGCGGTGCCGTCCCGGTGGCGCGTCACCCACGCCCGCTCCAGCTCCTCGAACACGGCTGCGCCGATCTCCTGGCGCAGCGCGTACAGCACCAGCGCACTGCCCTCGTAGACCACCGGACGGAACAGCTCCAGCCGGCCGCCGTCCGTGGGCCGCCGCGGCGCCGCCGGCGGGCCGCCGCGGCGGCGCCAGCCGTCGGACAGCTCGTACGCCGCGCGCATCCGGTGCACCAGGCTGCCGCGGTCGTGCCGCTCGTCGGTGAACAGGGCCTCGTACCAGGTCGCGTGGCCCTCGTTCAGCCACAGGTCCGACCACCTGCGCGGCGTCACGCTGTTGCCGAACCACTGGTGTGCCAGCTCGTGCACGAGGACGCCCTCGGCGCGCTCCGGGTACTTGTCCACGGCCAGCAGGAAGTCGCGGCCGAAGACCGACAGGGTCTGCGTCTCCAGCGCGTAGGTCAGCGGCGCGTCCACGGCCAGCAGGCCGTACGACTCCAGCGGGTAGCGGCCCACGTGCCGCTCCATCCAGGCGATCTGCCCGGACGTGCGGTCGACGACGGGGCGGGCGGTGCGCCGGTCGCGTTCGGGGACGACGTGGCGCAGCGGCAGCCGGTGCGGGCCGGTGCCGCGCAGCACGGCGGAGCGGCCGATGGAGACCTGGGCCAGCTCGGTGGCCATGGGGTGGGCGGTGCGGTACGTCCACGTGGTGCGGGCGCCGTCGCGCTCGCGGGCCACGCGCAGGCCGCCCGCGACGACCGTGAGGTCCTTGGGAGCGGTGACGCGGAAGGTGAAGCGGGCCTTGTCGGAGGGATGGTCGTTGCCGGGGAAGACGCGGTGCGCGGCGTCGGCCTGGTTGGCCATCGCGAGGCCGTCGCGGGTACGGATCCAGCCGCCGCCCGTGCCGCGGGGGTCGCTGGTGTGCCGGACGGCGATGCGCAGCCGCTCGCCGGGGTACAGCGTGCGGGCGGGGGTGACGACGAGGTCCTCGCCGGCGCGGGCGTGGGCGGCGGGGCGGCCGTTGACGGTGACGTCGCGGACGGTGCCGTGGGTGAAGTCCAGGTTGAGGCGGGGCAGCCGGTCGGTGGCGCGGGCAGTGATCTCGGTGCGGGCGGTCAGGGGGGTGTCGTTGCGGCCCGGGTAGGTGAGGGCGATGTCGTAGTCGAGGACGTCGTAGCCGGGGTTGCCGAGGTGCGGGAAGAGGGGGTCGCCGATGCCCGCGGGGCGGGGCTGCGGGTCGGCGGGCGCGGCTGGTGCGGCGGGTACGGCTGGTGCGGCGGCCAGGGTGGCGAGGGCGACGGCGGCGAGCAGGGCGTGGCGCAGCGGGCGGCGCAGCCGGACGGAGCGGAGCATGCGCTACCGCTATCAGCGGGCGACCGCCGTGCGCCGCCGACGCGGCAGCGGTGCACTCTAACGAGTGCGGGCCCGCAGGCCGGGCGCCTGCCGGTCCGCTCCCGGGGGGTGCTGGGCGCGGGACACGTCGTACACGCCGGGCACCCGGCGCATCGCGCGCATCAGGCCCGGCAGCTCCGCCGGGTCGGGGAGCTGCAGCGTGTACGTGTGCCGTACGCGCTGCTGGCGGGGCGGTTCGACGTCGGCGGCGACGATGGCGACGCCCGCGGCGGCGATGGCCTCGGTGAGGTCGGCCAGGAGATGGGCCCGCACGAACGCCTCCGCCTTGAGCGTCACCCGCAGGTCGGCGGGGGGTGCGCCCTCGCCGGTACGCCAGTGGACGCTCAGCTCGCGGCGGCCGGCGGCGGCCATCCGGGCCACGGTGGCGCACTGCGTCCGGTGGACGGTGACGGCGCCGCCGCGGACGACGAAGCCGGTGACGGCGTCGGGGGGCACGGGCGTACAGCAGCGGGCGAGGCGGAGCGTGGTGTCCGGCAGCTCGGCGACGGCGGGTTCGGCGGCACGCGGGAGCCCGTCAGCCGGTAGGTCCGCCGGTACGTCCGGCATGTCCGCGGGGGAGCCGGCGGCGTCGGCTGCGGCGTCGTCCGCGGGGGAGCCGGGTGCGGCGGGGGCCGGCGGGGCGAAGCCGGCCGGGGCGGGGAGCGCCGCGTCGGCGGGCTGCGCCGCCGGGTGGTCCGCCAGCCAGCGCGTGATCGCGATCCGCGCCGCGGGCGTCTGCGCGTGGTCCAGCCACTCCGGCGCGGGCCCCGACGACTCCGGCGCCAGCAGCAGCGTCAGCGCGTCGCCGTCCCGCAGCAGCGTCCCGAGGCCGGCGAGCCGCCCGTTGACGCGCGCGCCCACCAGCGTGTGCGCCGTCTCCCCGTGGCGCGCGTACGCCGCGTCCACACAACTGGCCCCGGCGGGCAGCACCAGCGGCCCGCCCGGGTCGCAGAAGACGGTGATCTCCTGGTCGGGGGCGAGGTCCTCGCGTAAGGCGGACCAGAAGGCGTCGGGGTCGGGAGTGGCGCGCTGCCACTCCAGCAGCCGCTTCAGCCAGTCGCCCACCTGACCGGCCGCGGGCCGCGCCAGCGGGCTGGCCAGCGCCACCACCCCGGCCTCGGCGACGCGGTGCATCTGCCGGCTGCGTACGAGCGTCTCGACGACGTGCCCGCGCTGGTCGGCGACGGCCGTGTGCAGCGACTGGTAGAGGTTGAACTTCGGTACGGCGATGAAGTCCTTGAACTCCGCCGGCACCGGCTTGAAGCACGTGTGCAACTCGCCCAGCACCGCATAGCAGTCCGCCGCCTCCGGCACCAGCACCAGCAGCCGGCCGAAGTCCGTCCCGCGCAGCTCGCCGCGCTTCTCCAGCACCCGGTGCACCGAGAGGATATGCCGCGGCCGGATGGCGACTTCGGCCGTGATGCCGGCGGCGTGCAGGACCTCGCGCAGCTCGGCCGCGGTCTCCTCCAGCGGGTCCGGGCGCCCGGCGTTCGCGAGCACCAACTCCCGGCTGCGCGCGTACTCCTCGGGGTGCAGGACGGCGAAGACCAGGTCCTCCAGCTCGGTCTTGATCGCCTGCACGCCGAGCCGCTCGGCCAGCGGGATCAGCACGTCGTGGGTCACCCGCGCGATGCGCACCTGCTTCTCCCGGCGCATCACGCCCAGCGTGCGCATGTTGTGCAGCCGGTCCGCGAGCTTGATCGACATCACCCGTACGTCGCTGCCCGTCGCCACCAGCATCTTGCGGAACGTTTCCGGCTCGGCGGCGGCGCCGTAGTCGACCTTCTCCAGCTTGGTGACGCCGTCGACGAGGTACGCCACCTCCTCGCCGAAGCCCGACCGCACCTGATCGAGCGTCACCTCGGTGTCCTCGACGGTGTCGTGGAGCAGGGACGCCGTCAACGTCGTGGTCTCGGCGCCGAGTTCGGCGAGGATCAGGGTGACGGCCAGCGGGTGCGTGATGTACGGATCACCGCTCTTGCGCATCTGGCCGCGGTGCGCGTCCTCGGCGAGCAGATACGCGGTGCGCAGCGTGGGGATGTCGGCGTCTGGGTAGAACCCGCGGTGCGCCTTGGCCACATGCTCCAGGGCGTGCGGCAGGCCGTCGCGCGAGGAGGCGCCGCCCAGCAGGGCCACCCGGCCCAGCCGGCGGAGATCGAGGCGGGCCCTGCCGCGCCGGCGGGCGCCGCCCGCCGGATTGCCCGGACTGTGGACCTCTGCGCTCAATCGGCACCTCCGGCAGCTCACCGGCCCCCGTGCCGGTACTTGATGCTACCGAGCCCACCACGCAGTCCTGTACGGCTCTCGCCCAGCGTGGTCCAGATCACCCATTCGAGCGATCGGACCGCGCCGCCGTGTCGATGGCGGCCAGCGAACGGCGCACCTGGTTGCGGTCGGTCGTGTACCAGAAGTCCGGCATGGACGCGCGGAGATAGCTGCCGTACCGGGCCGTCGCCAGCCGCGGGTCGAGCACCGCGACGACGCCGCGGTCGCCTGTGGCGCGTACGAGCCTGCCCGCGCCCTGCGCCATGAGCAGCGCCGCGTGCGTCGCCGCGACCGCCATGAAGCCGTTGCCGCCGCCCTTCTCCACGGCCTCCTGCCGCGCGGTGGCCAGCGGGTCGTCGGGGCGGGGGAACGGGATGCGGTCCATCACCACCAACTGGCAGCCGGCGCCCGGCACATCGACGCCCTGCCACAGCGACAGACTGCCGAACAGGCACGTCGCCTCGTCCGCCGCGAAGCGCTTGATCAGCTCGCCGAGCGTCTCCTCGCCCTGCAGCAGCACCGGGACGTCGAGCCGGCCGCGCAGCTCCGTGGCCGCCGCCTCGGCCGCCCGCTTCGACGAGAACAGCCCCAGCGTGCGCCCACCGGCCGCCTCCACCAGCTCCGCCAGCTCGTCGAGCATGTCCCCCCGCGCGCCGTCCCGGCCGGGCCGCTCCAGATGCCTGGCGACGTACAGGATGCCCTGCTTGCGGTAGTCGAAGGGGGAGCCGACGTCCAGGCCCTTCCAGACCGGGGCGCCCTCCTCGCCGCCGCCCTCCGGCGGCAGCCCCAGCGAGGCGCCGATCCCCGCGAAGTCGCCGCCCAGCTTGAGCGTCGCCGACGTGAGCGTCACCGACCGGTCGCTGAACACCTTCTCGCGTACCAGACCCGACACCGACAGCGGCGCCACCCGCAGCGACGCGCCGAACCGATCGTGCCGCTCGAACCACACCACGTCGAACTCCGAGCCCTGCGTGATCCGCTCGGCGACCTCCTGCACGTTCTCCACCGAGGCCAGCGCGAGACGGCGCACCGCGTCCTCGTCCTGCACGGAGGCGTCCCGCGTCGCGCCCAGCGCGGAGATGACCGTACGGGCGGCGTCCCGCAGCGCCAGCAGCGCATACCCCAGGTCCTCCGGCACCGGCTCCAGCCGGCCCGGCAGCGCCAGCTCCATCAGCCGCTCGAAGCTCTCCGCGGCCGTCTGCAGCGCGTCCGCCGCCTTCTCGTTGACCAGCTTCGCCGACAGCCGCACCGCGCGGTTGACCCGGCCGGGGGTCAGCTCGCCCGTGGCCACACCGGTGACGCGGGAGACCAGCTCGTGCGCCTCGTCGACGATGAGCACCTCGTGCGACGGCAGCACCGTGGCGCCCTCCAGGGCGTCGATGGCCAGCAGCGCGTGGTTCGTGACCACCACCTCCGCCAGCTTCGCCCGCTCCCGCGCCGCCTCCGCGAAGCACTCGGGGCCGTACGCGCAGCGCGCGGCGCCCAGACACTCGCGGGCCGACACCGACACCTGCGACCAGGCCCGGTCCGAGACACCGGGGGTCAGCGAGTCCCGGTCGCCGCTCTCCGTCTCGTCCGCCCAGTCGCGCAGCCGCAGCAGATCCTGGCCGAGCTTGCTCGACGGCTGCGACGACGCGCTCTCGAACGGGTCGAAGAGCCCGGCGCCCAGGTCTGGGTCGTCCTGGGGCACGCCCTCGTGCACCCGGTGCAGGCACAGGTAGTTCGACCGGCCCTTCAGCGTCGCGAACGCGGGGCGGCGGCGCAGCCGCGGGTGCAGCGCGTCCACCGTGCGCGGGAGATCGCGCTCGACGAGCTGCCGCTGCAGCGCCAGCGTCGCCGTCGCGATCACGACCCGCTCGCCGTGCGCCAGCGCCGGCACCAGATAGCCCAGCGACTTGCCCGTCCCCGTCCCGGCCTGCGCCAGCAGGTGCGAGCCGTCCGCGATCGCCTCCGCGACGGCCTCGGCCATCGCCACCTGGCCCTCCCGCTCCACGCCGCCGACGGCGGCCACGGCCGCATGGAGCAGTTCACGCAGCTCGCTGCGGTCGTCGTGGTCGTCATGGGCATCGTGGTCGGGGGTGCCGGCGCCGTCGTCGGGCGCGAGCACGTTCTGGTCTGCCATGGCACGCAACCCTAAGGGGCGGCACTGACAGTGACGGCCGTCACGTCGAGTGAAGGGGGTTGGATACGGTGCCGTCGACGGCGGCGTGCGGGCGCTGGGCCCGGTCGCGGTAGCCGTCGAGGTAGAGCCGGTTGCGGTTCAGGCAGAGCCGGTCGATGCGCGGCGTCAGCAGGTCGAAGAGCGCGAAGCGCTCCTTCAGCTCCGGGAACCGCCCCCGGTAGCGCAGGATCTCGGCCCGTACGAGACCGAAGAACTCCGCCTCAGGTACGCCCAGTTCGTCCGCGCACAGCGGCGCCAGATAGCGCAAGACGCCGATGAACAGACCGGAATGGATGAACTGCGGCAGGAACTCCGGCGGCTCGGTGAGCAGCGTGCGGCTCACCTCGCCCGGCATCCCGGCGTGCTCGGGCAGCGGCTTGGAGCTGACGTTGACGTCGTCGACGAAGTCCTTCACCGCCAGCCGCACCGGCACGTCCGCGCCGTCGAAGACCACGACGGCGTTCTCGCCGTGCGGCGAGAAGACGGTGCCGTAGCGGTACAGGAAGTGCAGCAGGGGCGGCAGCAGGGCGGCGAAGAGCCGCGCCAGCCACACCCGCGGCGCGAGCCCCGAGCGGCGTACCAGCTCCGCCGTCAGCGAACGCCCGTCCGCGTCCGTCCACAGCAGCGCCGCCAGTGTCCTGGCCCGCTCCCCGGGGTCCAGCAGCGGGCCGATGGGCTCCCGCCAGATGCAGCCCAGCAGCTCGCGGTACTGGTACGGGACGCTCGGCAGGAAGTCGTAGAGCGGATGGCGCACCGCCACGCTCGCCGTCTCGCCGAGGAGCACGACGCGCGTCTCCTCGGCGAGGAACGGGTCGCCGTCGCGCAGGCCGTGCACCCAGTGGGTGACGGCGGGGGCCGCGAGGGTGCGCTCGGTGGGCAGGCCGCGCCAGACCAGGGTGTTGAGCACGGACAGCGGCAGCTTGACCGAACGCGCCTGCGGGCGGCTGAGGTTGAGGAACGTACGCACCGACTGCTGCGGCAGCCACATGTCGGGCGGCCCTTCGTCCGCCGGCAGCGGGATCACGAGCCCGGCGGCGACCTGCGGCGCGTAGAGCGTGGCGATCGTCTCGTCCCACTGCCACGGGTGCACGGGCAGCCACAGGTACGCCCCCGGGTCCCGGCCGGCCGCGGCGACCGCGTCGGCGAACACCGCGCGCGTGGCGGGGCGCAGCTCCTGCGCGTACAGCTCCTCGGGGCGGGCGAGGGCGGGCACGCCGCGGTACTGGGCGAGCGAGCGGTGCACCGCCAGCCACGGCAGCCGCCGCGGGACGCGGGCCTCCGGGGCGTACGCGGCGGCGTCGGTAGCGGAGAAGCCGATGCGCCCCTTGTTGGCCACCAGCCACGGGTGGCCGGTCTGGTGGCCCTCCAGCTCGGCGTAGCCGAGGTCGGCGAGGCCGGCGGCGGACGGGGCGCCGCGGGCCAGGCGGACGTCGGCGGCGAGGGTGGCGGTCAGCTCGCGGATCAGGTGGCCGGTGGTGTCGCCGGCCAGCCGCAGGAGCCCGTCGTGCGCCTGCGCGAGGAAGCGCAGCGGGTCGCCGTCGGGGTCAGGGAGGCGGGGTCGACCCGCCAGTGGCCGTACGGGCCGCGGCGGGCGGTGAAGCGGTAGGTCACGTCGTCGGCGACGGGGAGGCGGTAGGGGTACGCGCCGTCGGCCGCGGGGCCGGGACGGGGCCCGGGCCCGGATGCGGTTTCCGGGTCGGGCTCCGGGACGACTATGCCCTCGTAGGCGAACTCGCCCAGCATCTTGGCCAGCAGCCGGCGGGCGGCCAGGTCCCAGTCGGTGCTGTGGGTGGTGTGTGCGGCGTCGGACAAGGGCGTTGGCTCCTCTCGGTCCTACGGCAGGTCGGGCCGGGGCGGCTGGGGCTGGGGCGGGTTCTGGTGGTTCGGCGGGTTCTGCGGGCGTGCCGGCTCGGCGCCGCTGTCGCGCAGCGCGCGCTCCCGTACCATCAGCGCCGCCCGCTTGTCGGGAAGGGCCAGCTCCTCATGGAAGTGGAAACCGGCGTTCAGAAAGGCGGCGACCGACGGCACGTTGTGCACGTCCGGCTCCGCGAGTACGCGCGTGCACGACGCGTCGTTGTCGAACACGAGGTCGCTGACCGCGCGGATCAGCAGGGAACCCAGCCCCCGGCCGCGGTCGGCGCAGCCGCCGAGGAGCAGATGGACACCCGTGTCGTACGGGCGCGCACGGTAGTGCCGGGCGAGGGGGTCGCGGTCGGCGCGGTAGACCTCCCAGTAACTCATGCGCATGCCGTCCAGCACGCCGAAGCAGGGCACGCTGTGCCCCGCGTCGAACTGCGCGCGCACATGCCGCGCGGTGACCTCGACGGGGCCCGCGAGCTTCCAGAAGGCGGCCACGGAAGGGTCGTTCATCCAGCGGTGCAGCAGTGTCAGGTCGCGCTCGGGCTCGGCCGGGTCGACGGGTTCCAGGCGGAACGGGCCCGCCGGGGTGCGGGCGGCGGTCCAGCGGGGGATGTCGTACGGGACGGGGGAGCGGGCGGCGTTCTGAAGGAGCCGGGCGAGGCCGACGCCGAAGTCGATGGTGTCGTCGGGGAGCGGCTCCGGGGTTCTGGTGGGGGGCGGTGAATCGGGTGACACGGTGCCTCTTCTCGTCGTACGGAAGGGAGTCGAGGGTGCGGTCAGAGGGTGCAGGGAGACAGGGAGACAGGGAGACAGGGAGACAGGGAGACAGGGAGACAGGGAGCAGGGGACAGGAGGTCAGGAGGTCAGCGGGTTGGGGACGGTGACGTACACGGACTGCGTGTCCACCGGGCCGACCAGCTCGTCCAGGCCGTGCACCCGGGTCAGCAGGTTGGCCTTGCAGCGCAGCGTCCCGCCGCTCAGGAGCCGTTCGGCCAGCGCGCAGCGGCCCTCGCCGGGACCGCCCGCGGCGGACTGCTCCAGGAAGCGGCGGAACGCGGCGAGCAGCACGCGCTCGTCGACCAGCCCCGCGGCGCCGAAGGCGCCGACGAGGCCGAGGACGTTGTTGACGCCCACGTAGTACGTGAAGCGCTCGTCGGTCACGTCGTCCGGGACGAACGTGTCGCTGGCGGCGCCCAGGCCCGGCAGCCGGCGCTCCAGCTCGGCGCGGCGGGACTCGCGGAAGTAGTACCCCTGGTTGTCCCGGTACCGGCCGCCGGCCGGCCACCCGTCGGAGTCGAGGAGCAGCACGGTGTTCTGCTGATGCGCCTCAAGGGCCACGCCCGCCTGGGAGTCCAGCCACATCACGGGCCGTACGACCACCGCCAGGTAGCGCAGGAACCACTCCGCGGCCACCGCCGCGGCCCGCTGCCCCGTGCGGCCGGCCAACTGCTCGACGACCTCCTGGAGACGCGAGCGCATCGCGCCCCTCGGCGACCGCGGCACCGGGGACGTCAGAGCCGCGACGCACACCGCGTCGTCGTGCGCCGCGAACGGCTGGTGCCGTACGACCGCGTCCAGGCCCGCGACGGGTTCGCCGGCCGGCGTGTCGACGGCCAGCCACGCCGGATCCCGTACGACGTCGAAGCCCGGCGCGCCCGGCAAGCCGCCGGGGAAGGACGCCTGCCACTCCTTGCCGAGGCCGGAGCGCAGCAGGCGGTGCACCTCGGTGCCGCGGTGCAGCTCCTTGCGGAGGTTCTCGCGGCGGGAGTTGGTGATGCGCACGCCGAGGGAGAGCTTCAGCATCGCGGGCGCGCCGGGGCGGTACAGCGTCCGTACGGATGCGGTCGGGTGCCAGGGGGCGCCGTGCGGGCCCAGGTCGCGCAGCAGACCGGCGTCGAACAGTGCCGCGGCGCCGGGGCGTTCGCGGATCTCGCGGGCCTGCCAGGGGTGTACGGGCAGCGGTGTGCAGCCGGGCGGCACCTGCAGCCCGGGGCCCGCCAGCCGGGCGGCCAGCTCGCGCGCGGGCACGCCCTTGCCGCGCTCGGTCCACGCCGAGTCGCCGGCCAGGACGCTGTCGTGGACGGCCAGCCAGTGCAGCGGGAAACTGCCGCGCAGCTCCGGGGAGTAGCGCCGGGACTCGGCGTCCGACAGCCCCTCGCGGCTCTTGGGCGTCGGGTGCAGGGGATGGCCCAGGAGCAGGGACTGCTCGCCGGTCAGGAACAGGTCCGCGGTCGCCGGCGGGGTGCCGGCGCGGCGGGCGGCGAGGAACACCGCGGTGTGGCGTACGGAGTCGGCGACGCGGCCGACGAGGTCGGTGGCGCCGTCGGACGGCTCGGGCGCGGGCCGCACCCGGGTGCCGCCGGTGCCGGCGCCGGCCGCCTGTGCGGCGGCGTACGCGGCCTCCCGGCTCAGCAGCGAGGCCAGCGTCACCGCGGCCACCGGCGGCGCGTCCTCGGGGGCGCCGTGCAGCACGGGCCGCCCGAAGCGGTGCCAGCCGGTCGCCGACCAGTACCGCACGGGGACGCGCAGGCACGCGCCACTGGCGGGCAGCAGCAGCCGCAGCGTGCCGGTCTCCGGCTCGGCCACGCCGTGTTCCCGCACCCAGCAGCGCAGCAGGTTCTCGGCGGCGGCCGCGTCGGCGGCGACCTTCGCGTCCGGGTGCTCCAGCGGGTCGGGCTCCGGCTGCCCGCTGTCCTCGGCGCCCCGCCGGTGCTGGCGGGGCACGGCGGGCTCGATGAGCCGGGCCAGCCGCCGGCGCACCGGGGGCCGGCCGCTGCCGGCGGGGAGTTCGTCGCCGGCGGGCTTCGCGTTCACAGACGTGCACCTCGGGGTGGGTCGCGTACGGGACGAGCGCCCCCGGGCCGTACGGAAGGGGCCGGGAGCGGAGGACGACGGACCGGATGCCGGGGGCGCGCCGGGCACGTGACGCGTACGGCATACGCGCGCGTGCATGACCGCTTCGCGAACCGCGGGCACAGCCCCACCCCCTCGCACCGGATACGGGTCCGCATCCCCGTACTGCCAACGACGCAGCCGCCCCGGGAACACGGCCGCAGTCAAGATCCTTGGCGGCGGTGGAACCGCGGGGCCCGGTGCGGCCGTCCACAACGGCACCGGCATAGTGGGGGTTCGTGTCCCGCCGGGGACATCTGCACGGAGAAACGGGGGAGTCGATCCATGCCCGCCAACGGGAAACGTCGTATACCGGGAAAGGCGCTTGCCGCGGCGGCGTTCGCCGTCACGCTGGCGCTGACCGCCGGAGCCTGCGAGGACGGCTCCGGCGACAGCGGCGCCGACGACAAGCAGCAGCAGGAGTCGCAGGCACCCGAGAAGGAGCTGGCGCTCCCCGAGGGGATCCCGGATGCCCTCAAGGACCTCGATCTCGACAAGTGGAAGAACGGGGGCTGGGAGGACTGGGCCAAGGAGGGCTGGCTGCGCGACGCGCGCGAGTTCATCAACCCGATCATCGAGGGCCTGTGGGACCCGGAGCGGATGTGGGACGCCGAGCAGCCGCCCAGCCGGGTCGACGAGAACGACGTCTCGGAGGACCAGGGCGTCACCGACCCGGAGCCGCCGCCCGTCGAGGCGGAGGAAGCCGCCACGCCGTACACGGAGTCGCACCCGGCCGCGGGAAAGATCTTCTTCGACACTCCCGAGGGCCCGATGGTCTGCTCCGGAACCGTGGTCGCCGACCCGGCTAACCCGGGCAAGTCCAACCTGGTGGCCACGGCCGGGCACTGCGTGCACAAGGGCTCCGACGGCGGCTGGTGGCGCAACGTCATCTTCGTGCCCTCCTTCAACCCCGAGGGCAAGACCATCGCCGAGCTGGAGGCGGAGCAGGCGACCGAGGCCGACGTCGCGCCCAAGGGCACCTTCTGGGCCGAGGAGGCCCGTACCACCGACGAGTGGATCTCCCAGGGCAAGACGGAGGGCGGCGTGGGCGCCCCGTACGACTTCGCCGTGCTGAAGGTGCAGCCGCAGGACGGCGGCGGGCAGTCCCTGGAGGAGACGGTCGGCGCCGCGGTGCCCCTCTGGTTCGACGCCCCGGCCGTGAACGACGTCGGTGACCTGACCGCCACCGGCTACCCGGCTGCCGCCCCGTACGACGGCGGGCGCCTGTACTCCTGCACCGGTGCGCCGGGCCGGCTCTCGATCGAGGCGTCGCAGCCCACGATGTACCGCATCGGCTGCACCATGACCGCCGGCGCCTCCGGCGGCGGCTGGACGGCGTCGAACGACGGCGAGGAGCAGTTGGTGTCCGTCACCTCCATCGGCCCGCTGCAGGCCACCTGGCTGGCGGGGCCGCGTCTGGGCAAGGAGGCCGAGGGGGTCTTCGACGAGCTCAGCGGCAACTGACCGCCCGTACCGTACGCCGTACGCCTTGCCCGCACCCGACCGCGCGCCGGGCTCCCGCCGGGAGCCCGGCGCGCTGGCCGTGTCAGGCCCCGGTTTGGCAGGATCGCCGCGTGGCCCCCTTCGTCCCGCGCCGCTTCGGCGGGCGCCGAGCACTGCAGGCCGCCGTGGCGACGGCGGCCGTGTTCGGGCTGCTCCTGTGGTGGCTGCTGTCGCTGGGCGGCGACGGACGCCCGGAGGGGAAGGTGACCTTCGCCACGGGAGTGCGGTCCGGCGTCTACGCGGAGTACGGCCGGCTGCTGCGCGAAGGACTCGCCCGGGACGAGCCGGGCCTCGACGTCCGGCTGCGCACCAGCCAGGGCTCCATCGACAACCTGAGGAAGGTCACCGCCGGCCGGGCCGACTTCGCCGTCGCCACCGCCGACTCCGTGGCCACCTACCGCCGTGACCGGCTGCCCGGCTGGCAGGGGCTGCGCGCGGTGGCCCGGCTCTACGACGACTACGTCCAGCTCGTCGTGCTGCGTGACTCACCCGTGCGGCGCGCCGCCGACCTGCGCGACCTCAGGGTCGGCGTCGGCGAGGACGGCTCCGGCGTCCAACTGATCACCCGCCGGCTGCTCGCGGCGGCCGGTCTCGACTTCGAGGGGGACGTGACGGCGGTGCGCGAGGGCCTCGACTCGATGCCGAAGCTGCTGCGCGACCGGAAGATCGACGCCTTCTTCTGGTCCGGCGGCCTGCCCACGGAGGCCGTCGAACGCCTGGCGCAGCAGACCGAGATCGCACTCGTACCGCTCGGCGACCTCCTCGGCCCCCTGCACGCCCAGGGCGAGCTGTCCCGCTACTACCGCGCCGCGGTGATGCCGCCCGACGCCTACCCCACGGTCCAGCGCGACACCGCCGTGCCGACGCTGGCCGTGGCCAACCTGCTGGTCACCACCGTCCGGGAGGATCCGCGGCTGACGGAGAGCGTGACCAGCACGGTGATACGGGACCGGGACCGGATCGGCCGCGTGGTCCACGCGGCGCAGCGCGTCGACCTGCGCACGGCGGTCTTCACCGACCCGCTGGAGCTGCACGAGGGCGCGGCGCGCTACTACCGGCAGCAGAAGCCGTAGGAAACACCCGGGGCAGACGGGACGGGGGTGTCGGTTGACAGGGAAATCGAACATCGGTTCCCATGGGGACTCGGTCGGGTTTTCCACAGGCCGGCCCGACGCGGGGCGTGTTGTCAGTGGCAGGCGCTAGCGTCGGTGACGTGAAGCGATCGACTCAGACATCCCGGGTGGAACCCATGGCAGCGACTGACCGCGAGAAGGCGCTCGACGCCGCACTCGCCCAGATTGAACGGCAATTCGGCAAGGGCGCCGTGATGCGTCTCGGCGAGCGGCCGAATGAGCCCGTGGAAGTCATCCCCACCGGGTCGACCGCGCTCGACGTGGCACTCGGCGTGGGCGGCCTGCCGCGCGGCCGCGTGGTGGAGGTGTACGGCCCGGAGTCCTCCGGCAAGACGACCCTGACGCTGCACGCGGTGGCCAACGCGCAGCGGGCCGGCGGCACGGTCGCGTTCGTCGACGCGGAGCACGCCCTCGACCCGGAGTACGCGAAGAAGCTCGGCGTCGACATCGACTCCCTCATCCTCTCCCAGCCCGACAACGGTGAACAGGCGCTGGAGATCGCGGACATGCTCGTCCGCTCCGGCGCGCTCGACCTGATCGTCATCGACTCGGTCGCGGCCCTCGTCCCGCGCGCGGAGATCGAGGGCGAGATGGGCGACTCGCACGTCGGCCTGCAGGCCCGGCTGATGAGCCAGGCCCTGCGGAAGATCACCAGCGCGCTCAACCAGTCGAAGACCACCGCGATCTTCATCAACCAACTGCGCGAGAAGATCGGCGTGATGTTCGGCTCGCCCGAGACCACCACCGGCGGCAAGGCGCTGAAGTTCTACGCCTCGGTGCGCCTGGACATCCGGCGCATCGAGACGCTCAAGGACGGCACGGAGCCCGTCGGCAACCGCACGCGCGTCAAGGTCGTGAAGAACAAGGTCGCGCCGCCCTTCAAGCAGGCCGAGTTCGACATCCTCTACGGGCAGGGCATCAGCCGCGAGGGCGGCCTGATCGACATGGGCGTGGAGCATGGCTTCATCCGCAAGTCCGGTGCCTGGTACACGTACGAGGGCGACCAGCTCGGCCAGGGCAAGGAGAACGCGCGGACGTTCCTGAAGGACAACCCCGACCTGGCCGACGAGATCGAGAGGCGGGTCAAGGGGAAGCTGGGCATCGGCCCGAAGCCGGAGAACGCGGAGGGCGAGCCGGGCGCGGACGCGGCGGGCAGCCCCGCGCCGGCCGCGGACGGTGCCGCGCCGGCGGGGAAGAAGACGGTGCCGGCGCCGGCCAAGACCGCGAAGGCGGCCAAGGCCGCGGCCAAGAGCTGACCCGTGGTCCGGCGCACCGACTGGCCGCTCCCGCCCCCGGACGACGGTCCCCCGCCGTTCGGTGCCGGGCCGGAGCCCGGCCCTCCGCAGAGCAGTGCGGGCGCTGAGGGCCCGGAGCCGGAGGGCCACGGCCAGGAGCGGTACCCGGAGCCCGCCGGGCGGGGCGGTTCCTCTCGGCGGGGGCGGTCACGGGGGCGGCGCGAGCCGTCCGGGGGCCGGGTGCGGGAAACCTCGCTCAGCCCGGAGGAACGGGCGCGGGCGATCTGTCTGCGGCTGCTCACCGGGGCGCCGCGCACGCGAAAGCAGCTCGCGGACGCGCTGGCCAAGCGGGAGGTCGACGCCGAGGCGGCGGAGGCCGTGCTCGACCGTCTCGAAGCGGCCGGGCTGATCGACGACGCGGCGTTCGCCGGCGCCTGGGTGGAGTCCCGGCACCACGGCCGGGGCCTCGCCCGCCGCGCGCTCGCCCGTGAGCTGCGCACCCGGGGCGTGGCGTCCACGGTGGTCGACGAGGCGGTCAGCCGGCTCGACGCGGACACCGAGGAGGAGACGGCCCGCGAGCTGGTCGCCCGCAAGCTCCGCGCCACCCGCGGTCTGGACCGCGAGAAGCGCATCCGCCGTCTGGCGGGGATGCTGGCCCGCCGGGGCTACGGGGAGGGGCTGGCGGTTCGCGTCGTCCGGGAGGCGCTGGAGGCCGAGGGCGAGGACACGGACGGCCTGCTGGAGGACTGATGCCTGCTGAAGAAGTGAGCGCCCTGCTTCAGGACTGAGCGGCGTGACGCGAGGGCGGGCCTCTCGCGGGCCCGGCCGCCGCCGCGGCCGGTTCGCGTCACTCCGTGCCGCACAAGGCGGCGGCCCGGGGCCAGGTCCCGGGCCGGGGCTTGCCGTGCCGGGTCTCAGACCCGGCGGAGGACCGCGACGACCTTGCCGAGGATCGTGGCCTCGTCGCCGGGGATGGGCTGGTACGCCGCGTTGTGCGGGAGCAGCCACACGTGGCCGTCCTCGCGCTTGAACCGCTTGACCGTGGCCTCGCCGTCCAGCATCGCGGCGACGATGTCGCCGTTCTCGGCGACCGGCTGGCGGCGGACCGCGACCCAGTCGCCGTCGCAGATCGCCGCGTCGATCATCGAGTCGCCGACGACCTTCAGCACGAACAGCTCGCCGTCGCCGACGAGTTGCCGAGGGAGCGGGAACACGTCCTCGACCGACTCCTCGGCGAGGATCGGGCCGCCGGCGGCGATCCGGCCGACCAGCGGCACGTACGACGCGGCGGGCTTGCCCGTGGTGTCGGTGGCGGCCTGGGTGGCGGGCGTCTCCGCGCCGCGCACCTCGTACGCCCGCGGCCGGTGCGGGTCCCGGCGCAGGAAGCCCTTGCGCTCCAGTGCCATCAACTGGTGCGCGACGGACGAGGTGGACGAGAGGCCGACGGCCTGGCCGATCTCACGCATCGACGGGGGGTAGCCGCGCCGCTGCACCGAGTCGCGGATGACCTCGATGACCCGGCGCTGCCGCTCGGTCAGGCCCGAACTGTCGGCCCTGATGCCCGGCGGGCGCCCCGGCATGGAGCGCTTGGGTGGCTGCGCCTCGCCCTCACGGCCGTCCCCGGGAGGCGGCGTGAGCTGCGGCTCTGCTGCCTGCGGGGGCCGTTCGTGGGCGGCGATGGCTGTGGTGTCTGCGGTAGTGGTCACGTCGGCGGGCCCCTCTCGAGACGGTTCTCTCTCTCGTAGGACCAACGGTAGTTGCTTTCGAAAGGTTGCGCCAAACACACGTTCGAGTGAAAAAATTCGGTTTCACTTCCGTGAACCATCAACTAGGTGTAAAGCGCTGGCCTGATGGGGTGCGCGCCCGCCCCGTACGGCCCTGCCCGGGGGTGCCGCCCAGCTTGTCACCCTCTCCCTGCCCGTGTCGCCGTCACTGCGCTCACGTAGGCTGCCGAGAGCCCGCCCGGCGCCCTGTCCGCCTCGCCGCTGACCTCGTTGCTGATCTCGTTGCGGGTCTCGTTGCGGGTCTGGCCGCGGCTCTCGTCGCGTGGCAAGGCGCGGGCAACACGCTCTCCGCTCTCAATGGCAGCCAAACCCCAGATCTAGTGGTTAGATGGGTATCAGCAGCCCACAAGTTGTGGTCCCCCTTCCTCTCACCGGAAGGGCATCCCATATGCTTGGGGCCTGCTCCGGCGGGCCGCGGGGGGTCGCCGGACCGACGTGCCGTGTGCGAGAAGGGGAGGGTGGGAGACCGATGCACTGCCCCTTCTGCAGGCACCCCGACAGCCGGGTCGTCGACAGCCGCACCACCGACGACGGCGCAGCGATCCGCCGCCGCCGGCAGTGCCCCGACTGCTCGCGCCGCTTCACCACGGTGGAGACCGCGTCCCTGATGGTCATCAAGCGCAGCGGGGTCACCGAGCCCTTCAGCCGCGCCAAGGTGATCACGGGCGTCCGCAAGGCGTGCCAGGGCCGCCCCGTCACCGAAGACGCGCTGGCCCAGCTCGGCCAGCGGGTCGAGGAGGCGATCCGGGCCACCGGCAGCGCGGAGGTCTCCAGCCACGACGTCGGGCTCGCCATACTGGGCCCGCTGCAGGAGCTCGACCTCGTCGCCTTCCTGCGCTTCGCCTCCGTCTACCGCGCCTTCGACTCCCTCGAGGACTTCGAGGACGCCATCACGCAGTTGCGAACCGCGGACAGGCCCCCCGCCGACAGCGGCGGCCCGGACGGACAGGACGACCAGGCCCCACCTCCCGCGCCGGGCGACCCCGGCGTGGCGGGCCCCGGCCGCAGTCCCGGCCGCGGCGAGGCCCCGGGAGTCCCGTCACCCGGCAGAGCGGCCGGCTGACGCCCACCGCGGGCCACCCGTCATCCATACCCGGCCGGCGTGCGGCGCAGCGCGCCGCCCGCCTGCGGAACAAGCAGATCAAGAACAGGAATCGTGCCTGGGAAGATGCGGGCACATCAGGGCGTTCACGCCCGTATAGGGAGGCGGCATGACAGAGACGACGAGCGGCCCGGCGCGCAGTTCCCGCAAGGGCGGCGCCAAGGGGAACAAGGGCCTGCGCATCGAGCGGATCCACACCACCCCCGGTACGCACCCGTACGACGAGGTGGAGTGGGCACGCCGTGACGTCGTCATGACCAACTGGCGCGACGGTTCGGTCAACTTCGAGCAGCGCGGCGTGGAGTTTCCCGAGTTCTGGGAGGCCAACGCCGTCAACATCGTCACGAGCAAGTACTTCCGCGGTGCGGTGGGCACCCCTAAGCGGGAGACCAGCCTCAAGCAGGTCATCGACCGGATCGTGAAGACGTACCGCAAGGCCGGTGAGGACCACAAGTACTTCGCCGCGCCCGCGGACGCCGAGATCTTCGAGCACGAGCTGACGTACGCCCTGCTGCACCAGATCTTCAGCTTCAACTCGCCGGTGTGGTTCAACGTCGGCACCCCGCAGCCCCAGCAGGTCAGCGCCTGCTTCATCCTCTCCGTCGACGACTCCATGGAGTCGATCCTCGACTGGTACAAGGAAGAGGGGATGATCTTCAAGGGCGGCTCCGGCGCCGGCCTCAACCTCTCCCGGATCCGCTCCAGCAAGGAGCTGCTCTCCTCCGGCGGCAACGCCTCGGGGCCCGTCTCCTTCATGCGCGGCGCCGACGCCTCCGCCGGCACCATCAAGTCCGGCGGCGCCACCCGGCGCGCGGCGAAGATGGTCGTGCTCGACGTCGACCACCCCGACATCGAGGCGTTCATCGAGACCAAGGTCAAGGAGGAGGAGAAGATCCGCGCCCTGCGTGACGCGGGCTTCGACATGGACCTCGGGGGCGACGACATCACCTCCGTGCAGTACCAGAACGCCAACAACTCCGTGCGTGTCACTGACGACTTCATGAAGGCCGTCGAGAACGACGCGCAGTTCGGCCTGCGTGCCCGTATGACCGGCGAGGTCATCGAGGAGGTCGGCGCGAAGAAGCTGTTCCGGCAGATGGCCGAGGCCGCCTGGGCCTGCGCCGACCCCGGCATCCAGTACGACGACACCATCAACCACTGGCACACCGCGCCGGAGTCGGGCCGCATCTCCGCCTCCAACCCGTGCAGCGAGTACATGCACCTGGACAACACCTCGTGCAACCTCGCCTCGCTGAACCTGATGAAGTTCCTCAAGCAGGACGCCGACGGCCGGCAGAGCTTCGAGGTCGAGCGCTTCGCCAGGGTCGTCGAACTCGTCATCACGGCGATGGACATCTCCATCTGCTTCGCCGACTTCCCCACCCAGAAGATCGCCGAGAACACCCGCGCCTTCCGCCAGCTCGGCATCGGCTACGCCAACCTCGGCGCCCTGCTCATGGCCACGGGCCACGCCTACGACTCCGACGGCGGCCGTGCCCTCGCCGGCGCCATCACCTCCCTGATGACCGGCACCGCCTACCGGCGCTCCGCGCAACTGGCCGCCGCCGTCGGCGCGTACGACGGCTACGCCCGCAACGCCACCGCGCACAAGCGCGTCATGCGGCAGCACGCCGACGCCAACGGCGCGGCCAAGCGCATGGACGACCTGGACACCCCCGTCTGGGCCGCGGCCACCGAAGCCTGGCAGGACGTGGTCCGCCTCGGCGACAAGCACGGCTACCGCAACGCGCAGGCGTCGGTGCTGGCCCCGACGGGGACCATCGGCCTGGCGATGTCGTGCGACACCACGGGCATCGAGCCGGACCTCGCGCTGGTGAAGTTCAAGAAGCTGGTCGGCGGCGGCTCGATGCAGATCGTCAACCAGACGGTGCCGATGGCGCTGAAGCGGCTGGGGTACCAGGAGGAGCAGATCGAGGCGATCGTGGCGCACATCGCCGAGCACGGCAGCGTCGTGAACGCCCCGAGCCTCAAGCCGGAGCACTACGAGGTCTTCGACTGCGCCATGGGTGAGCGTTCCATCTCGCCGATGGGGCACGTGCGGATGATGGCGGCGGCGCAGCCGTTCCTGAGCGGTGCCATCTCCAAGACGGTCAACATGCCCGCGACGAGCACCGTCGCGGACGTCGAGGAGATCTACCTCCAGGGCTGGAAGCTGGGCGTCAAGGCCCTCGCGGTGTACGTGGAGGGCTCGAAGGTCGGCCAGCCGCTGTCGGCGAAGAAGAAGGAGGCCGACAAGGCCGCCGAGAAGGCGGAGGAGACGATCCGCGAGGCCGTGGAGAAGACCGTCGAGTACCGCCCGGTGCGCCGCCGCCTCCCCAAGGGCCGCCCGGGTATCACCACGTCCTTCACGGTCGGCGGTGCCGAGGGGTACATGACCGCCAACTCCTACCCGGACGACGGACTGGGCGAGGTGTTCCTGAAGATGTCGAAGCAGGGCTCGACACTCGCGGGCATGATGGACGCCTTCTCGATCGCGGTCTCGGTGGGCCTGCAGTACGGGGTGCCGCTGGAGACGTACGTCTCGAAGTTCACGAACATGCGCTTCGAGCCGGCGGGCATGACGGACGACCCGGACGTGCGGATGGCGCAGTCGATCGTGGACTACATCTTCCGCCGCCTGGCACTGGACTTCCTGCCGTTCGAGACCCGCTCGGCGCTGGGCATCCACTCGGCGGAAGAGCGCGAGCGGCACCTGGAGACGGGTTCGTACGAGCCGACGGACGAGGAACTGGACGTCGAGGGCCTGGCCCAGTCAGCCCCCCGCGAGCCGGCGCCCCTCCCGGTCCCGCCGGTGACGCTGGAGCAGGCCAAGCCGGCCCCGAAGGAGGCGCACACGTCGGCGGAGCTGGTGGAGATGCAGCTCGGCATCCAGGCCGACGCGCCGCTGTGCTTCTCCTGCGGCACGAAGATGCAGCGGGCGGGAAGCTGCTACATCTGCGAGGGCTGCGGCTCGACCAGCGGCTGCAGTTGAGACGGGCGGGGCCCCTGCCGCGTCGGTGTGCGGGGAGTTCCGTTCGTGTAGCTGACTGCTGATGTCCCGGAGGGGGCCGGCCAACGGCCGGTCCCCTCCGGTGTGTTTCGTCAGTCTGTCGCCGTCTCGGCTGCCCGGTGCAGGTATGGGAGGAAGCCGGTGACCGCCGGGGGGTGGGTGGGGGAGCGGGGTGTGGCCGTGTGGACGGTGCGGGTGGGGGCGTCTTCGGGGTGGAGGGCGGCGAGTGTGACGCCGTGGGGGAGGGCGCCGGCGGCGAGGGCGGGGACGAGGGTGAGGCCGAGGCCGGCCGCGACGAAGCCGAACTTCGCCGTCCACTCGCGGGCGACGTAGTCGATCCGCGGCCGGAAGCCCTGGCGCAGGCAGGCGCTGATCAGGGTCTCCTCCGGCGTCTGGCTGCCGGCGACCCAGCTGTCGCCGGCCAGGTCCGCCAGCCGCAGCGGGCGGGTGCTGCCGGCCAGCCGGTGGGCGGCGGGCAGCGCGACGAGGACCGGCTCGTCGAGCAGATGCGTCAGCTCCACCGTGTCGTACGCAGCCACCTGCTCCGGGTAGCCCGCCACCAGCGCCAGGTCCAGCGCGCCGGCGGCCAGCGCCGCGACGTGGTCGCGGCCGTAGCCCTCGACGTGCGTCACGCGTACGCCCGGGTGGTCGGCGGTGAACGCGGCCAGCGCCCGGGGCACCAGGGCGGCGTCCGCCGTGGCGAAGGAGCCGAGCCGCAGCCGCCCCGCCGCCAGCCGGTCCAGGGCGGCGAGGTCGCGGCGGGCGTCGGCGAGCCGGTCGAGGGCCGCCGCGGCGTGCCCGAGCGCGTGGCGCCCCTGCTGGGTCAGCCGCACGCCGCGGGGCAGCCGGTCGAAGAGCGGGGCGCCGAACTCCGCCTCCAGCGCGGCGATCTGCCGGGATACCGCGGACTGCGTGAAGCCCAGTTCGGTCCCCGCGGCGGTGAAGGAGCCGTGGCGGGCGACGGCGCGGAAGACCTCCAGCCAGGCGGTGTCCATGCGGGCTCCGGGGGTGAGGGGCGAGGTATGCGGTTTCCGCATCATAGGCATGCGGGACATTCGTTGGACGGATGTGTGGCGGGCGTCTAGCGTTTCGATCCATGACGCTGCAGAAGACCTTCGACAACCCGTCCGCCGTCCCGCCGCCCGCGGGCCACTTCTCCCACGTCGTACGCCTCGGTCTCGGCGGCGACGGCGCCCTGCTCTTCGTCTCCGGGCAGATCGCGCTGGACGCCGGCGGGCAGGTCGTCGGCCCGGGGGACATGGGCGCGCAGACCCGGCGCGTGATGGAGAACCTCAAGGCGATCCTCGCCGCGCACGGCGCGACGCTCGCGGACGTCGTGAACATCCGCTCGTTCCTCACCGACATGAGCCTGCTCTCCGTGTACGCGGAGGTGCGCAGCGGGTACTTCTCCGGTCCGCCGCCGTCCAGCACCACCGTCGAGGTCTCCCGGCTGCCCCGGGACGGCGCGCTGCTGGAGGTGGAGGTCGTCGCGGCGGTGACCGGCGGCCAGGGGGCGTGAACTGCCGCTCGCACGCCGGTGATCGCCGCTGAGCAAGGCCGTACGATGGCGCGGTGCTGGTCAAGTGGATTCGCTGCACCGTGGTGGACCGCCGGGGTTTCGAGCGGGGGCAGCGGAAGTGGGCGGGGCTGCCCGGTGAACCGGGGTTTCTCGGGCAGGGCGGGGGCTGGAGCCGGGCGCGCGAGGGTGTCGTGCACCTCGTTGCCTTCTGGGAGAGCAGGGCGCTGTACGACTCGTTCATGGCGCGCTCCCACGACCGGCTCGCGGCGGCCCAGCTCGGGACGTTCCGGGACATGCGGGTGCGGCTCTTCGAGCACCGGATGGACGTGAAGGTGGGCTTCGAGCCGCGGTTCGAGGGCGCCGACGTGATGCGGCTCGCGCACTGCCGGGTCCACGGGGAGCGCGTGGAGCACTTCACGCTCATGCAGGAGAAGGTGTGGAACCCGGCGATGGCGGGGTCGCCCGGGATGCTGCGGGGGGTGCTGGGACAGTCGGGGGAGGAGGAGTTCCTGGTGCTGTCGCTGTGGTGGTCGGAGGGGGAGCACGGCAAGTACCGCGACGAGCGGGTGGAACGGCTGGCGCTGCGCGCGCAGACCACGGCGGACGTGGCGGCGCTGGCGGGAGACGTGGTGGATCTGGAGCGCTCCTGGACCGTCTGACCGGATGCGCCGCTACGCTGTGCCCGAGATGACACCGGACCCCGCTTCCGCCACACCGCCGGACCCGTCACCGGCTCTGGACGGTCCCCGGGAACCGGCCCAGGACCCGGCTGAGACCGCCGGCCCGGGCCGGGATGCCGGCGTGTCCGGCGACGCGGGCGCGCGCGTGCCCGACGCCCGCCTGGCGCGCGCGCTCGCGAGCCTGCGCGGGCTCGCGGTCGGCGATGCGCTCGGCGCCCGGTACTCCGAGCCCGGCAGCTTTCCCCTGCTGGCCCGCCGCGAGCTGCCGTCCGCGCCGTGGCGGTGGACCGACGACACGGAGATGGCGTCGTCGGTGGTGGCGGTGCTCGCCGCGCACGGCCGCGTCGAGCAGGACGCGCTGGCCGCGTTGTTCGCCGGCCGGCAGGACACCGGCGGCCCGCGCGGCTACGGGCGCGCGGTGAACCGGGTCCTGCGGCAGGTGCGCGACGGCGGGGACTGGCGCCGGATCGCCGCCGCCCTCTTCGACGGACAGGGCTCCTGGGGCAACGGTGCGGCGACGCGGGTGGCGCCGCTGGGCGCCTGGTACGCGGGGGACGCCGAGGAGGCGCTGAGGCAGGCGGAGGTCTCGTCGTACGTCACCCACCAGCACCGCGAGGCCGTCACCGGCTGCATGGCGGTGGCCGCGGCGGCGGCGCTGGCCGCCGGCACCGCGGCAGGCCCGGCGGGCGGCGGATCCGGGCCGGCCGCCGGCGCCGCCCTCCTCGACCAGGTGATCGCACTCGTGCCGCGCAGCGCCGTGGCCCAAGGGCTGCGCCGGGCGCGGGACATGCTCGACTACGACGACGTCGCCACCGTCGCCGCCGTGCTGGGCAACGGCCGCCGCCGCAGCGCGCACGACACCGTGCCGTTCGCCCTGTGGTCGGCGGCCCGGCACCTCGGTGACTTCACGGGTGCCTTCTGGACGACCGCGCAGGCGGGCGGGGACGTGGATACCACCTGCGCGATCGTGGGCGGGGTGCTCGCCGGGGCGGCGGCCGGGGCGCCGCCGGCGGCGTGGGCCGGGCACGTGGAGCCGCTGCCCGAGTGGGTCCCGGCGGACGCGGATTCCGGCCCTCCGAAGCCGCGGGACCACGGGTGACCCGGTGCGGGCCGGCGGCCTGCCGGAGACGGCACGCCGCGTAGCGGAGGCCGCGCCGTACGCGGCGCATGTCCACGGCGTACGTCACGAGGACGGGGCCGCGCCCCGCAACCGCGGGGGAGGCGGGGGAGTGAGGTGCCCGGTGGCCCCGCCCCGCTACTGGCAGGGCCACCGGCTTGTGGGGGGCGCCGGGTCAGCCGACGCCCGGTCCCGCCGCACCGGCCAGCGCTTCGAGATCGCTCTTGCGCACCTTGATCGCGACCACGGCGACGGCCGCGGCGAGCAGCACCATGACGGTGGCGGCTATGAACGCCTGGGACATGCCCTCCGCGAGCACCCGCTGACCCCACGGCGGCGGCAGCTCACCGGTCTTGTCGAGGAGGCCCTTCTGCTCCGGCGTGGCGTCCGCCATGAACGACGGCAGTTGCTTCTCCGCCTCGTCCCTGCTGGCGGTGCCGAACACGGTGGTCAGGATGGACAGGCCGAGCGAACCGCCCACCTGCTGCGTGGCGTTGAGCAGCCCGGAGGCGGCGCCCGCCTCGTGCTGCGCGACGCCGGAGACGGCGGTGATGGTCAGCGTCACGAAGTTCATGCCCATGCCGAGGCCGAAGACGAGCTCGGGCCCGAACACCCCGCCCAGGAACGAGCTGTCGATGTCCAGGAACACCAGCCATCCCATGCCGATGGCGGTGAGGACCGAGCCGCCGACCATGAACGGCTTGGGCCCGAGCACCGCCAGGAACTTCTGTGCCACGCCCGCGCCGACGATGATCGCCACGGTGATCGGCAGGAACGCCACGCCCGCCTTGATCGGGCTGTAGCCGAGGACGTTCTGCACGAACAGCACGAGGTAGAAGAAGATGCCGAACATGCCGGCGGACAGGCTCAGCATGATCACGTACGTGCCGGAGCGGTTGCGGTCGGTGAACATCTTCAGCGGCGTGATGGGGTCCTTCGCGTGGCGCTCGACGAAGACGAACGCCACGAGCAGGATCCCCGCCGCCACGAACGAGCCGATCGTGAGGCTGTCCCGCCAGCCCTCCTCGGCGGCGCGGATGAACCCGTAGACGAGCGCCGCCATGCCGAGGGTCGAGGTCAGCGCGCCGAGGACGTCGAAGCGTCCGGGGTGCCGCTCCGACTCGTTGATGTACACCGGGACGGCGGCGATGATCAGCAGGCCGATGGGGACGTTGACGAAGAGCACCCAGCGCCAGTCGAGCCATTCGGTCAGCATGCCGCCGGCGAGCAGGCCGATGGCGCTGCCGCCTGCGGAGACCGCCGCGAACACCCCGAACGCCCGGTTGCGTTCTGGGCCCTCGGGGAACGTGGTGGTGACCAGAGCGAGCGAGGTGGGCGAGGCGATGGCACCGCCGACGCCCTGCAGCGCGCGGGCCACGAGCAGTTGCCACGGCTCCTGCGCGAAGCCGCCGAGCAGCGAGGCGGCGATGAAGAGCGCGATGCCGAAGACGAAGACGCGGCGGCGGCCGAGGATGTCGCCGGCCCGGCCGCCGAGGAGCAGCAGACCGCCGAAGGTGAGGGTGTACGCGCTGACGACCCAGGTCAGGTCGGTGGTGGAGAAGTCCAGGTCATCCTGGATGTACGGAAGGGCGATATTCACGATGGTCAGGTCGAGCACGACCATCAGCTGACAGGCCGCGATGATGACGAGCGCCATGTTGCGCTGGTCGCCGCGAGGAGCCTTGCCTGTCTCAGGCTCGTTCGCTAGTTGAGAGGTTGTCACCATGTTCCCCATACATGTGAAATAGTGAACGGTAGCGTTCACTGATGAGATGAGCGTAGGGGTCCCCGAGAGGGAACGCAAGCGTTCACTATGACCGCTGATGGAGAGACCGATATGGGTAGTTCGCGCCGGACCGCTCCCGGAGCGTGCACCGAGACCAGCCAGAGCCAGGCGGGCGGCGTGCGCCGCCGAGGCGACGTACTCGAACGCGCCATCCTGGACGCCGCCCTCGAACAGCTCGGCGTCGCCGGCTGGAAGGGGCTGACCATCGAGGGCGTCGCCGCCCGTGCGCAGACCGGGAAGGCGGCCGTCTACCGGCGGTGGGCGTCGAAGGCGGCGCTCGTCGAGGACGCGCTGCGGGCCGGAGTGCCGCCCCTGGAGGCACAGCCGGACCGGGGCAGCCTGCGGGCCGACCTCACCGAGTTCTGCCACGCGCTGCGCGAGCGCATGTACTCCAGCGGCGGCCAGGCGATGCGCGCCGTGCTCGACGAGTGCGACCGCCAGCAGGCCGAGCAGTTCCAGGAGGTGGTCATGGGGCAGATCATCAACCCGGGCAAGGCGCTCATCGCCGAGCTGCTGCGCCGCGGGGTGGAGCGGGGGGACGTACGGCCCGAGGTCAACGGGGAACTGGTGCTGGACGTGCTGCCGGCGATGATGATGTACCGGCACAAGACCACCGGGCGGGACCTCAGCGAGGAGGACATGGACGAGCTGGTCGACCAGGTGATGGTGCCGCTGCTGCAGGTGGAGTGACGGTCTGCGGGCCGCCCGCGCGGGTGGGCGCGGGGCGTCCGGGGGCGGGTCGTAGGCTGGCCTTATGAGCACTTGTGAGCCGCCCACCCACCGCGTCGAGCGCTCCCTGCGCGCCACCACGGGCGCCCGGCTCGTCGCCGGCGTCGACGAGGTCGGCAGGGGTGCCTGGGCCGGGCCCGTCACCGTGTGCGCGGCCGTCACCGGCCTGCGCCGCGCGCCCGAAGGGCTCACCGACTCCAAACTGCTGACCGTCAAGAGGCGCGAGGCGCTGGCCGCCGAGCTGACGGGGTGGGTCACCGCGCACGCGCTGGGCCACGCCTCGTCGCAGGAGATCGACGAGCTGGGCATGACGGCGTGCCTGCGGCTCGCCGCGGGCCGGGCGCTTGAGGCGCTGCCCGTACGGCCGGACGCGGTCATCCTCGACGGCAAGCACGACTACCTCGGGGCGCCCTGGCGGGTCCGTACGGTGATCAAGGGCGACCAGTCGTGCGTCGCCGTCGCCGCCGCGTCCGTGCTCGCCAAGGTCCACCGGGATGCCCGCATGGCCGAACTGGGCGCCGAGCGGGCGGAGTACGAGCCGTACGCGTTCGAGGACAACGCCGGCTATCCCTCGCCCGTGCACCGCGCCGCCCTCCAGGAGTACGGGCCCACCGGCCACCACCGGCTCTCCTGGGCGTACATGGACGCGCTGGCGAAGTGGCAGCACCTGAAGCGGCCCCGGCTCGCGCCCCAGGCGGCGGAGCTGGAGGCGGCCGGGCAGACGGGGCTCGACATCTGACGGGTGCGCCCGGCGGCCCCGGCCGCCGCGAGCGGTGAGTGCCGGGTCCTTCAGTGGCCCACCCGCTGATGTGCTTGTCAGAGCTGTTTGATAGACATGCGCCCATGCCTCTCCCAGCCGAGGACTCTCCGACTCACGAGAGCGTCCCGGGCCGCAGTGCGTCCCCTCGTCCCATCCCAGGCCCCCGACCCGTACGGCCGCGTGGCGGCTCCCGTTCCGGCCCCGGTGGCCGCGGCCCCGGTGCCACCGCGCCCGGCGCCCGTCCCGCACCCGCCGGCGGCCAGGCCAGGCCCGCCGCCGGGCCGCAGCTCCAACTGATCCCCGCGACGCCCGAGGGCGCCGTCGACGCCGCCGACGAAGCCGTCGACCTGCTGCTGGAATCCGGCCGTGCGCCGGCCGAGATCCTGGTCCTGACCACCGGTGAGCTGCACCCGTGGGCGGCACACGAGTTGTCGTTCGGCGAGGACGGCTACTGGACGCAGGAGACCGCGGGGGACGACGTCTTCTACGCCGACGCCGCGGCCTCCGAGCGGCTGAAGCGGCGGCCGGTGGTGGTCGTCGCCGTCAACGGCGGCGGCGACGAGGCGACGGCCGCGGCGCTGCCGGCGGCGATGACGCGCGCGAGCGCGCTGCTGATCCTCTGCGGCGACGCGGAGTACATCAACGGCGTCCTGGGCGTCTCGGCCTGAGCGGTGCGGCGCCGCGGGCCGTGGCGCCGCACGGCAGCGGGCGGCTCAGACGGCCCACGAAACGCTCTGCTCCGCCTCGTCTGTCTCCAGCGCCGCCTCCTGCGCCGTCTCCGGCGGCGGCAGCGCCCGCGGGCCCGCGGACGTGCCGAGCTGTGCCGCGGGCGCGTCCGCGGTGAACTCCGCGTCCACCGGCGGCCCGTCCGCGTACGGGCGGCGGCCACCGCGGCCTTCGCCCAGCACCTGCCAGCCGTCGCCGGTGAGGGTGATGTACGCGCCGCAGCGCAGCCCGTGCAGCGTGCAGGCGTCCCGCAGCCCCCACATCCACGCGCCGTCCTCCGCCGTCCAGCCGGCGTCCCCGGTGCGGCAGTACAGCAGCACCGCCGTACGGACCGGGAAGCGGCGGCGCAGGTCGTGCGGGATGATCCGGCGGAGCCGGCCGAGCAGCGCGTTGCGCAGGTCCCAGCCGTCCGCGGCGGCCTCCGGGCGCCCCGCTTCGTGCCGCGCCAGCGAGGCGCTCGCGCGCAGCCGCTCGTCGGGGTCGAGCACGGCGATCACCGCCGTCTGCGGCGGTGGCCGGTGGCGGGCGTGCAGGCCGGTGACGATCCCGCGGGGGTTGCGCAGCAGTGGGATGCCGGCCGCCGCCCACTCCGCAGGTTCGAGGATGCGGCCGGACGGACCGGTGTCACCGGTGGCGGGACCGAAGGGCAAGGGCCCTCCCTGGGGGCTGGGGGCGTACGGAACGCACGGCGGGGTGAACGGGCCTGAGCGCGCAGCGTCGAACAGCCCGGGAGGCCGGGCGGGCGCTGGGAGCGAACCTCAATTCTCCTCGCCGAACTGGCCTGCGGCAATGCGGCATTGCCGGCAGATCCAGATTCTTCGGCCGCCGTCCGGGTGCGGGAACCTTCGTGTTCAGGTCAGCTTCGCTGGAAGAACTCGACCTCGGCCAGCGCCAGATGACGGTCCTCGGTGAGGCCGGCGGCGGAGCGCAGCACCAGCCGTACCGCCTTCACGTCGCTGATGCCGGTGGGGAACGTCTGAGAGCCCGGTTTGTCGCTGAGGGTGAGTTCCTCGCCGTGCTTCTCGCCGTCCTGCGTCGTCACCTCCATGCGCACCCGGAGCGCGCGTGCCTGGCCGGCGTACTCCTCCGGCTTCGCGGACGCGCCGTTGGTGATGATCAGGCTGACCAGCCGGAACGGCTTGCGGAAGGTGTACGTCACCGAAGCGCCCGCCGCGGGAGCCCCCCAGTACCTGTCGCGGAGCCCGTCGGTGGTGTTCTTCGCCGGGTGCCCGCGGACCTCGGCGCTCGCCTCGACGGCCACCGGCGTCACGGGTGTCGGCTCGGCCAGCTTGTCCCGCGTGTCCTCGAACAGGGCGCGTCCGGCCGGCAGCAGCAGGAAGCCGCCCGCGACCAGCGCCACCACCACGGCCAGGATCACCAGCAGCCGCACCCCCCGCCCCGAACTCGCGTGCACCCGGCGGCGGAACGGCCACACGGTCCGCCACCACGGCAGCGGGGCGGTCTTCGCGGCGGGCCGCAGCTCGGCCGCGCAGCGGCGGCAGAACCGGCGGTCCGGAGGATTGGGCGTACCGCAGGAGGGACAGGGCACGCCCGCCCCCTCGTCCGGCACCGCCGCCTGGCGTACGACGGGACGGGGGGCCACCGGCTTCGCGGGCTGCACGGGCCCGACGGGGTCCTGTGCCGGTTCCTCAGGGGCGGGGGAGGGGGCGGCCGGGGTGCGGGTGGTGGGCGCTGGTGGTGCGGCCGGGGCCTGCGGGGGCCCCGCGGCGGTCTCGGACGCGGCGGGTGCGGAGCCGGCGGACGGGGGCGACGCCGTGGGCGCGGAGGCCGGGGGTCCGGGTGGCCCGGAGGGGGCGGCCTCCTGGGCGTCGTCGGTGCGGGGGGACTCCCCGTCGCCGGTGGCCGGGCCGCGCGTGGCGGCGGGCGTCCCGGTACGGGTGCCGTCGGGCGCGGCCGGGGACGCCGGGGCCGCGGGCCCGTCCTGGCCGGGACAGGTGCCGGGCCCCTCGTCGGCGCTGGAGTCTGCGCCTGTGCCCGCGGCCGGTGTCGTGTCCGACCAGCCCAGATATGCGCCGCAGTTGCCGCAGAAGTCGTCGGTGGAGCCGTTGGACGCCCCGCAGACCGGACATTCGCGCACGGCGTCACCTCCCTTCGCCGGCGGGCGGGCCGGACAGGACCTGGACCCGGCAGACGGTGTGCACCGGGCACATGGCCTGGACGATCTCGTGGACCCCGGCCGCGTCCACCCGCGCCTCGCGGCCCGGCCACACCCGGACCAGGACCTCGGCGGGAGGCTCCGGCGGCAGCTCGGTCCCGGCGGTACGCGACCAGCGCGAGCCGCCGTCGTCGGCCACGTCGGCGTGCACCCCGAGCGCGAGGTGCAGGGCCTCGACCAGCCCGCGTCTGGTGCCGCGCCACCGGTGCAGCTCCACCGCGCGCACGACCGCCCGGCGGCGCACCCCGACCGGCCACTGCGGGTCGTCGGCGGCACCCACCCACGACGCCAGCCAGGCCAGGAAGTCGGCGGGCGTCACCCACGGGTCGAGGTACGCGGCCAGGTTGTCGAGGGTCGCGAACACCGGGGCGAGGACGGTGTCCAGACCGGCGGTGAACCGCTGCGCGAAGTCGTCGTCGGCGTACAGGGCGGGCAGTTGTTCCCCGATCGGGTACCTGCTCGTCAGCCCGGGTACGGCAGCGCGGCTCATCGCACGGCCTCCGGCTGCTCTGCGGCGGTGCCGGCTACGCTCATCCCCGTGCCTCCTGCCCGAGTGCCGTGACGACGACCTGGTGCTGGTACGAGAAGACCAGCGCGCCCGCCGCCACGTCGATACGGTCTGCCGGGGCGCCCCGGCGGCCGGTGACCGGGTCGGCGGGGAACAGGCGGATCTCCTCCACCAGCGCGTTGCCGGTGGCGCGTTGCAGGATGCCGAAGACCTCGCCGTACTGCACCGGCCGTCCGAACGGCCAGCCGGTCCCGTCCGGGCCGCCGTGCAGCGGGTTGAGGTGGCGGAACAGGGCGTCGAGCGCCGCCTCGCGGACCCGGTCGGTGTCGCCCGGTGCCGTCGCGAGCCGGGCGACCACGGTGACGCCCTGGTAGACCGGCGGCTCCACCACGAGACGGGTGCCGATGAGGCGTCGTTCGTCGAGGCTCGCCGTGATCGCTTCGAGGACCTGGCCGGAGGGGATCAACTGCTCGAAGCGGAGCCGGTCGTCGCCCTCGTCGGCCACCGCGTCCGGCACCACCAGGACCCGTACCGCACCCGCACCCTCCGCGGCGGGCAGGCAGCGGACCCGGCGTACCGAGGGCGCGGCCTGGCGGCTGATGATCTCGTAGTCCTCGGCGGTCACCGCACGCTCCTGCATCCGCAGCACGTCCGGCGCCCGCAGCTTGGCGTTGGCGACGGTCTCACCGGCCACCCCGCCGCGCGCCGCCTCCCGGTTGGTGACGCTGGCCACGTACGGAACGGAGCTGCGCAGCACGGAGATCGCGCCGCGGGCGACGTTGCCGGCAGGGCCGCCGCCGGTGCGGTAGCGGGCCACCCGGATCCGGGCCCCCTTGGGCGGTACGGCTCCGCACTGGCGCAGCGTGCCGTCCGGCTCGCGCAGCACCGGGGGGAAGGTGAACTCGCCGGTGGTGGCGTCCACGCGGACGTGCCGGTCGGCGGGGCCGGAGCGGCCGAAGTGCTCCACGACCTCCCAGCGCTGCCACCCGTCGGCCGACGACACCTCCACCACCGGAGGCTCACGGTCCAGGAGGACCGGCGGGCGGCCGAGCCGGAACGTCTGCCCGGCGACGCCCTCCGAGGTGCCCAGCGGCACGTCGGTCACGGTCTCGGCGTGCTCCACGGACACGGTGCCGCCGACGGTGAACACCGCCGCCTCGCGCACCGTCGGGGACTCCGAGTAGAACGGCTGGCCGGGCGCCACCTCGGTGACCCGGCAGCGCAGCCAGCCCGCCCGGGTCCCGCCGATCACCGACGCGGTGTGCCCGGCCGGTACGTACACGGTGACCTCACCGGGCTGGTTCAGGCCGCCGGTGGTGTCCGTGCCGGTCTCGCAGACCTGCCAGCCGCCGCCGGTCCACGCCTCCCACTCAAGCGGGGGCTGGCGCGGGTCCACGCCGATGCCCTCCACCCGGCTGTCCAGACGCAGCGCGACGATGCAGCGCGGTACCCCCGTCGGCAGGCCGAACAGCAGCGCGTCACCGGGCTCCGGGGCCGCCGCCTGGAAGCAGCGGACGTCCCGGCCTTCGGCGAGCGTGCCGGTCATGTCGGTCTGCTCACCGGAGCGGGGCGCGGTCACCAGCCGTACCAATTCGCCCGGCAGGATGAGCAGTTCGTCCGCGGTCATGAACACCACGGCCTCCTCGCTCTCGCCGCCCGCGGTGGTCACCTCGGTGCCCGCGGGCAGGGCGACCGTGTCGGGCTGCGGGGCCGACAGCCAGAAGTCGACCTCGGCCCCGGCCGCGGCCGGCGGGAAGAGGCGGATGCCCAGCAGGTCCAGGAACGCGGTGTAGTTCTTGTCCGGGACCCGGTTCAGCCGGTACAGCAACTGGTCCACCATGTAGGCGAACGTCTCGATCAGGGTGACGCCCGGGTCGGATACGTTGTGGTCGGTCCACTCGGGGGTGCGCTGCTGCACGTACCGCTTCGCCTCGTCGACGAGCTGCTGGAAGCGCCGGTCGTCCAGGTTGGGGGAGGGCAGGGCCATCAGTCCGCGACCAGTTCCTCGGCCCCCTCCTCGGAGGGGATCGTGTAGAAGGGAAAGACCAGGTTGCGCCGGTCGTTGGTGGAGCGCACGCAGTAGTGCACGTCGATGTAGAGGGTGCCGTCCTCGACGGCGTCGAAGGCGACCACCACGTCGTCCACCGTGATCCGCGGCTCCCACCGCTCAAGCGCCTCGCGCACCTGCTGCGCGATACGTCCGGCGGTGGCGCCGTCGCCGGGGGCGAAGACGTAGTCGTGGATGCCGCAGCCGAACGCGGGGCGCATGGGGCGCTCGCCGGGCGCGGTGCCGAGCACCAGCCGGATCGCCTCCTCGATCTCCCGGTCCCGTTCGACCATGGCGATCCCGCCGGTCGGCCCGGTGCGCAGCGGGAACGCCCAGCCGCGGCCGATGAACTGCTCGCTCATCACACACCGCCGATCAGGACGTTCGGGGCGCCGGCCACGATCATGGCGCCGCACGTCGTCTGGTCGCGGGCCTTCGCGGCCGGCAGCCCGCCGATGAGCACGGTGCCCGAGGCGAGCCCGGCCGGGTTGGGCACGATCACGTTGCCAGGACCCAGGGCCGCGTGCGGCGCTATCACGCAGGTGTGCACGCTTCCGACGACGGCGGCGGGGCGACCGCCGATGAGCACGGTGGCCACCGCCCTGGCGGCGGGCGGCGGTGGTGTGGCGATCACCCCGCCGTGGTTGGTGGGGTCGCCGGTACGGGCTGCGGCAGGCATGCGGCGCTCCTTTGAAAGGGCCGTGGGTACGGCGGACAGCGGTCAGTTGATCCGGATGAGCCTGGCCTTGAGGACGCCGAGCAGACCGCCGTCGACGGTGACGTCAGACGAGCCGCTGACGCTCACCCTGCGCCCGCCGATCTTCACCCCGACCCGGCCCTGGATGTCCACGTTCGCGCCCGACACGCGCACGTTCCCCCGCCCCGCGTCCAGGGTGATGCCCGACTTGTCGAGCAGGACGGAGGTGAGGGGCCGCTGCCGGCCCTTCGAGGCGTACACCGTCAGCTCGATCCGGTCGCGCCGGTCGTCGAGGAACACCTCCAGGCGCTCGTCGGCGGACATGAGCCGGACACCGGAGGGGCCCGGAGCCCGCGCGTCCAGCAACTCGACCCGGTGTCCCGAACGCGACACGAGGGAGCGGCGGTTGACCTTCCCCGTGGTCTTGTCGATCAGCGGGACGTCGTGCGGCGACGGCTTGTCCACGCCGTTGTAGAGCCCGCCGATGACGTACGGGCTGTCCAGCAGGCCCTGTTCGAAGCCGACCAGGACCTCGTCGTTGACCTCCGGGCTGACCACGCCTCCGCCGCCCTTGCCGCCCCACTGCACGGTGCGCACCCAGTCGCTGACGTACGTGTCGTCCAGCCAGGGGAACTTCACCTTCACGGCGCCCCGCTCGGAACCGGCCGGCTCGCGCACGTCCGTCACCACGCCGATCGCAAGACCCGGCATCCGCGGCCCGCGGCTCGGCGCGTTGGCACCGGTCACCAGGCCGGTCAGGGAGCGGTCGGGGCTGGCGCTCACCCACACCGTCGTCCGGTACCCGCCGTGCGGTTCGAGGACGTGCTGCACCGCTGTCGCCGTGTACCGGCCGGAGAACGCCTGCCCGACGTTGCCGAGCGCCACGGGCTTGCCCGCCCGCAGCAGCGGGTTGCCCTCGGCCACCGCCTCCAGCTCCCCGAAGCCCGCGCTGACCTGATCGGCCACCGCGTCCGCGACCGCGGTCGTCTCGGCCTGGGTGCGGTACGGGGTGTCGGTGACCGTCAGCTTCGACGACTTGCCGAACCGGGCGGCCAGCGCCGGGCTCAGCCCCGCCACCACCGTGTCACTGCTGACCGACGGCTGCCGGGCCACCAGGGGCCGCTTCGTGGTGACGTCCCAGCCGCGCACCTCCACCTGCTGTGCACCGTCCGCGGCCGACAGCGAGGCCCGCAGTGCCAGCAGGTTCCGCCCGTACTCCAGCACCATCGGATTCCGGGCGGCCGAGGTCGACGGCGCGGGCGCCCCGGACGCCTTCTTCGGCTTGGTGAACTGCAGCAGCCCCTTGTCGTCGACGCGCACCTGCGCGCCGCTCTCGGCGGCCAGGAACTGCAGGAAGTCCCAGTCGGACACGTTCGCCTGCGAGAGCTGCTTGTACCTGACCGGTGCGGCCTGCACCGTGCCGCAGGCCAGCCCGGCCCCGGCGGCCACCTTGCGGACGATGGCCGCCGCCGTCATGTTCCGGTACGCCACCACCTTCCGGCCCCGCTGGAGGCGGTGCGCCTTGGAGTAGGCGCGTACCACCGTGAACGAGCCCGTGCGGTCCCGGTCCGCCTCCAGGGCCGTCACCTCGCCGTTGAACAGCCGCTCGCGCGCCCGGCCGGACACGGTCACCACCGACACCCGCAGCGGGGTGCCGATGGTGACGCCGGTCGCCCGCAGGAACTCGTGATCCGGGTCGCGGAAGGTGAGCACCGCCGCGTCCGGCAGGCCCACGTTCTCGTCCACCACGCAGCTCACCAACTGGGCGGCCCAGGCCGGCGGCAGTTCGCCGGGCGTCTCCACGACGGGGTCCGCCGCGAACGACCGGCCACCCTTGTCCACGGATGTGGTCACCGCTCCTCTGTCCACGGATGTGGTCACCGCTCCTCCTCACCGTCCGCGTCCCGCAGCCCCGGCACCACCAGCTCGGTGCCGGGCACGAGCACCATGGGGTTGTCGATTCCGTTCGCCTCCGCGATGACCCGCCAGGCCGTCGCGTCGCCGTACTCCCGCCAGGCCAGCATGGCCAGGCTGTCGCCCGCCACCACGGTGTGCGTACTGCGGGCGGTACGCGCGCCGGACGTCGGGTTCTGGCCCGGCGGGTCGACGCTCGCCTCCTCGATGGACAGCGAGCAGGTGGCCCGCAGCGGCTTGCCGTCCACGTCGAAGAGCGTGTACGACACCGACAGGCTGGAGAGCACCCCGTCGAACGAGGTCGTCCGCGCGGTGCCCCACTCGAACCGCACCCACGGGCTGGCCGGCTTCTTGCGGCCCAGGCTGGCCGGGGTCGGCACGCACGCCTTCATCAGCTTCTCCACCGCCAGCTCCACGGAGTTGTCGTGGGTGGCCGTGGCGTCCAGGAACACCTCGAGGCTCAGCTCGCGCGGGCCGCTGCCGACGAACTCGGGCAGCGCCGACTGCCCCGCCATCCGGGACGGCGTGCGGCGCCACTCGGTGGTCTTGCGCAGCTCCAGCGTGGAGGGGTTGAACTGCAGGTTCAGCCGCGCGATCGTCCCGCCGGGCTTCGCCCCGACCGAGGCCGGGGGCTCCTTCAGGGTCAACTGCGCCCTGGTCCGGCTGGAGCGGGACGCTGGGGGCATGGCCGGACCTCCTTTCTGCCTTTCTGCCGCGTATACGTGGACGGGGAGCCCTTGCTGCGGTCACGTCAGGAAGGGCGCAGCCCCTGGTGGGCGATCTCCAGGGTCTCCACCGCCGCCTCCGAGCTCGCGGGGTCGAAGGACGGCCCCTGCCAGCGCACCGGGACGATCCCGAACACCTGCCAGCCGGTGATCCGGGTCAGGTCCGGCTTCAGCGCCACGATCTCGCCGTCCTTGGGCTCGACCCGCTTCAGCGTCTCGTCGAGCCAGCGGGCGATCTTCGCCGTGTCGGCGGTGACCGGCCGGGTCAGCGTGATGTTCGTCCAGCTCACGCGGCCGGGTAACTGCCAGGTGAAACCGTTGTTGCCGCCCTCCTGATAGCTCTCCATCTCCACCTCCGCGCCCATGCCGGAACAGGTGTGGAAGGGGCCCAGGTCGTTGCCGCCGATCGCGAGCCTGAAGAACACGCTCGTGGCGAAGATGCTGTCTGTCATTCGTCCCCTGTCCGTTGCCTGCCGCGCCCTCAGCGGCGTCCGTCGTAGGGGCGGCCGGTACGTTCCCGCCCGCGCCGCAGCTCGGTGCGCAGCAGCCGGGCCATCGGATCGAGCAGGCGGCGCGCCAGGTCGTCCAGGTCGATACCGGTGTCCTGTGGCGCCCCGGCGTGCGGGGCAGTCCCGGCCGGCCTCCTGCCCGGCGGGCCGGAGGCCGGCCGGGACTGCCCGCGGGCCGGTACCGCCCGCGCGGGTACGCCCTCGGGCACGGCGAGGTCACCGGCAGCGGAGACGGGCTGCGGCCGGCTGCGCGCCGGTCCCGGCCTGGCCGGTACGCCCTTGGGTACGGCGAGGTCGCCGGCGCTGGAGGACTGACGCTGCACCGGCAGCCCCGGTGCGCCGGTCCCGGCGCCTGCCGCCGGCGCGGGGCCGGGCGCGGTGTTCCGTGGCCGGACCACGGGGACGGTCCCCGCCGGCGTCGGCGTCCCCGCCGTGACCGGCGGGCGGTCGGCGAGCGGCGGCATCTGCGGGGCGGTCACGGGCAGGGGCCGCCCGGGTATGCCGGCGGCTGCGGCGGACGAAGCGGCCGGTCCGGACGGCTCCGGGCGGGGCGGCGCGGGCCGGACGACCGGGGCGCGCTGCACGGAGGCCGCGGAACCGGCTTCGGGTGCACCCGAGTCGTGCGGACCGGGGTGGGCGGGCGCGGCGCGCTGGACGGGGGGCGTCGCAGGGGGTGCCGCGGGTCCGGCCGCCGCCGGGACCGATGTGGGCAGTCCGCTTACCGCAGGGAGGCCGGCGGATGGTCCCCGCTCAGGTCCCCCGGATGACCGGTGCGGCCGGGCGGAGTCCGGCCGGGCGTCAGCCGGTGCGCCCGGCCAGCGCGCCGCGACCACCGGACGGTCGCCGGGGTGGGCGGCGGGCGGCGCGACGCCTTCCGGGGCCCGGGTGTTCAGGGTGTGAGGGCGCGCGGGGAGCAACTGAAGCGTGCGGCGCGGTGGCGCAGCTCCGGGGCGGGCCGGAGGGCGGCCGGTGCCGTCGGCTGCCGCCCGGGCGACGACGACCGGGCCCGGGGGACCGGGGTGCGGAGGCCGCCGCGTGCCGGGAGCCGGATCGTCGGGCGTCGTGCCGGGTCGTGGCGCGTCGCCGCCCGGTCCTCCCGTACCCGCGGCGCCCGAAGCAGCAGCCCCCGGGCCTGCGTTGCCGTCCCGGGCGCCGGGCGGTGCCGTGGTCACCAGCGGCGTGGCGGGCCCGGTTCCGCGGGCCGCGGAACCGGGTGGGGTCGTGCCCCCGGTGGCGGGCCGGTCCGCGAGGCTGGGCTGGACGGCGGCCTCTCCCAGCAGCGGGCTCTCGACCCGCGCAGGGGGTGCGGGCTCGGTCGGTGCCCGGTCGTCCCGGTGTACCGGTGCGCGCTGGACGGTCGGCGACGGACGGGAGGCCCCGGTACGGGACCCGGGCACACCGGCGCTCGGCGGCAGCGCGGGCAGCGGCGCGCCCAGGCCACCGCGCGCCCGGGTGCCGGTCGGGCGGGTGCCGGTCGGGCGGGTGCCGGTCGAGTGGGGGGCGGGGCCGTCCGGGGCGGTTCCCTGCCCGCCGCCGTCGGACGCGCCCGGGGCGCCGGTCGTGCCCGTACCGTCCGCCTGGCGCTGGACGACGGGAAGTGCCGGTCCGGACGAGGGGGCGCTCGGCGGCAACGGTGCGGCCGTGGCGGGCAGTTCACTCAGCGGGGCGCCGAGGGGCGCGCGGCTTCCCGGGCGGGCGGCGGTGCGCTGCGCGGGGAAGACCGGTCCCTGTGCCGTACCGGCCGGTGTGGTCGTGGCGGAGGGGGTGCCGGATATGACGGGGCCGGTGCCGGGCGACGGGGGCGCGGCCGGCCGCAGGGCGGGGAGGCGGCGTACGGGCCCCGACCGGCGAGGGGCGACGGGCAACCGGGGCCCCACCGGGCGGAGCCGGACTGCCGGACCGGGCACCTCGGCCCCGGTGGCACGGGATGCCCGCGGCGGTGAGCCCGCAGCCCCCGTCGCGGTGCGCTGGACGGCCGGGCCGGAAGGCGTACGGCTGCCCGAGCCGGCCTGCGTACGGGGCGCGCTCCCGGAGTCCGGCCCCGTCGCACGTCCCGACCGTGTACCGGAGGCGGGCGTACGGGAAGCGGGACGGTCGGCCGCGCCGTCGCCGGCCGCTCCCGGGAGCACCGCCACCCGTCGTATCAGCGGGATCTCCGGAGCGGCCGGCCGGCGGCCGGTGCCGGCGGGGCTCAGGACCGGGGCGCTGCTCTCAGCCACGGCCCGTTGGACGGAAGGAGCGGGCGCGGAGAGCACCGCGGGGGAGTCCGTGGACGTGAGGCCGCGACTCCGGGGAGCGTCGCTCGAACGCCCCCCGCCCGCACCGCCGTTGTCACCGCCCCGCCCGTCCGCGGGCCCGGTCCCGGATCCCGTGTCCGGCGGACCGCCCCCCGGCTCGTCCGCCCCCTCCGGCCGTACGGCCCGGAGCAGCAGCGGCCCTCCGACGGTGTGGACGGGCTGCCGGGCGGCCGGGCGGGTGACGTCGCGGACCAGGCCGGTCGGAGCGGTGGGCAGCAGGGCGTGGCCGAGGCCGTGGCCGAAGGACGGGTTCTTCCAGGCGGCGAGGCCGGCGCGGAAGGCGAGGCCGTCGCTGACGCCGAGCGGGGCACGGGCCACGGTGAGCGTCGGCGGCGCGGTGCGGCGCCAGCCGCCGTCCCAGTCGGCGGGCACGGAAGGAGCCGGGGCACCGGACGCGGCGGAACCCGGAGGCCCGGACACCGAAGAGCCCGGGGCACCGGACGTGCCCGCGCCGCCGCCGTCACCGGAGCCCGGCGCACCGGACCGGCGGCGCAGCCTGTCCCGCCATCCCATGTGCTCAACCGCCTTCGTTCATACGGGTGTTGATACGGGCGATCTCCGCCACCCACTGCCGGCGTTCGCCGTGGGTCAGGCCGAGGATCTCCTCACGCGGCCAGTGGAAGTGGTAGGCGACGTACGCGATCTCCTCCCGGAGCCGGGGAAGGGCGTACGTCACGATTCCCCCAGGCGCCCACCCGAGAGGTCGACCTCGAAGCCGCCCTCGCAGTGCGGGCAGGTCACCGCCGCGCGGGTGTGGCCCTCGCTGTTGACGCGGCGGTAGAAGTCCTGGAGGAACGCGACGTCGGTGGCGTACATCCGCTCCACGATCCCGGCGTGCACGTCGGTGACCGTCCCGATCCGGGTGATCACCTGGCTGAGCAGCACCACGCTCAGATACGCCGGGTTCTCCTTGACCCGCAGATCGATCTGGGGCCGCAGTTCGTCACGGGCCGTGGCCAGCCGCATCGCGCCGTGCCGGTGCACGGTGCCCGACTCGTCCACGTACCCGCGCGGCAGCTCGAACTCGAACTCCGTGCGCAGCCCCTGCTCCTCCTGGCGCGGCGGGGCGTCGGGGGCGGGGGTGGCCGCCGCCTGCTCAGGCGCCTGGGCCGGCGCCGTCACCTGGAGGATCTCCTCCAGGCTGCCCGCCTTCACCGTACGGCGCCTCATTCGACGACGATCTCCTCGAACACGATCGTGACGGACTCGGTGGCCGGGGACGACTCGCCCGCCTTCAGGGACGGGCCCTCCCACTTGGAGGCCCAGCCCTGCATCAACTGGATACGGCGGACCGTGTTGCCCTCGGAGTCCTTGATCTCGATGGTGAGGTTCTGCCGGGCGGAGTTGACGGCCCCGTTGTTCAGGGTCTCCTTGATCCACTTGGTGAACTCGCTGCTCTGGTCGAGTCCCCGGGTGATCGTGATCTCGCCGGCCTGCCGGGCCCCCGGCTGCTTGCGGATGATCTGCTTGCCCTGGTCGCTGACCTGCTTGACCTCGACGACCTCCTCCTCGACGGTCAGCCCGCTGATCTCCTGGATCGACTCGACCAGGTAGCCGCCGAGCTGCACGCCGAAGACGTGGGTGGAAAGAGCATCGCCCGTTGCCATGTCTGTCTGTCAACCCTTCCTTGTGGACCCGCGGGTCACTCGTCGATGAGGCTGGTGCTGTCGGAGAACTGGGCCAGCCGGAACACCACGAACTCGGCGGGCTTGACCGGCGAGACGCCGATCTCGCAGACGACCCGGCCCTGGTCGATGGACTCCTGCGGGTTGTTGTCGCGGTCGCACTTCACGTAGAACGCCTCGTCGGCGGTGCGGCCGAAGAGCGCACCCCGGCGCCATTCCTCGCTGAGGAACGCGGTGATGTTGCGGCGGATGCTGGCCCACAGCCGGTCGTCGTTCGGCTCGAAGACCACCCACTGGGTGCCCAGCAGGATCGACTCCTCGAGGTAGTTGAACAGCCGGCGCACGTTCAGGTAGCGCCAGGCGGGGTCGGAGGAGAGGGTGCGGGCGCCCCAGATCCGGATGCCCCGGCCCGGGAAGGCCCGTACGCAGTTCACGCCGATCGGGTTCAGCAGGTCCTGCTCACCCTTGCTGAGCCGGATCTCCAGGTCCACCGCGCCGCGGATCACCTCGTTGGCCGGCGCCTTGTGCACACCGCGCTCGGCGTCGCTGCGCGCCCACACGCCGGCGATGTGACCGCTCGGCGGCACGGCCGTGTTGCGGCCGAGGGCCGGGTCGAAGACCCGCACCCACGGGTAGTAGAGGGTGGCGTACCGGGAGTCGTAGCCCGCCTCGTCGTTGCGCCAGGTGCGCACCTGCTGGGCGGAGAGCCCCGGCGGGGCGTCCAGGACCGCCACCCGGTCGCCCATCTGCTCGCAGTGCGAGATCACGGCGAGCTGTACGGTACGGACGCCCTCGGCGTCGATGGCGCCGCGCTGGCAGGCGCTCATCAGGTCCGGCACCGCGACCATGGTGATCTCGTCGATGCTCTCCAGGCCGGCGAACCCGGTGCGGGCCCCGGCGTCGCCGACGTACTCGGCCGGGTCGAGGCGCGCCACCTCGCCGGAGCCGGGAGCGGCGGCGGCAGGCGCGGCCGGGGCGTCGGCCAGCGCCACCGTCTGGTTGGCGGGCCTGCTCTGGGCGGCGCCCTGCTCTTCGGTGACCTCGATCAGCTTGGAGGCACGGGCCTGGGTGACCAGGTACCCCTTGACGTTCTTGCGGGTGGAGACGTCGTACGTCTCCACCACCTCGCCGCCCTGGTGGACCAGGACCCTGAAGCGGTCCGCAGGCGGCTTCTCGCCGTCCGCGTCGGCGATCTCCACCGACACTCCGGAGGCGCCGGCCCTGGCCGCGACCAGGAAGCCGCCGAGCTGCGCCGGCTGCACCGCCGCTGCCCCCCGCCGGGCGCCGCCGGCGACCGGGGCGGAGGCGTCCTCGGCGGCGCCGCCGATCCGCACCACGTACGCGGCGCCACCGCCGTTGGCGAAGTATCCGTAGACCGCGTGGGACAGGTACGTGCCCTCGGTGAAGCCGCCGAACTGCTGGGTGTACTGGTCCCAGTTGGTGACCAGCGTCGGCGTGTGGAACGGGCCGTTCCCGGCGAGCCCGACGAACGCGGCGACGGCGGTGCCGACCCCTTCGATCGGCCGGGCACCGGACTGCACCTCCTCCACGTACACGCCCGGGGTGAGGTACGTCGGCATGCTCGCTCCTTCGGGTCTTTACAGCCGGTCACCTGTGTCCAGGGCGAGTCTGCGCGAGGGGCCCGCGCGGGCGGCAGGGACGTACGGACCTGGCCGGGGGCAGGGCCGTTACCTTTCCCTGCCGCCCGCCGACCGTCCGGCCGCCACCCGGGGCTGCCCCTGCTCTGCCCCTACGGACCTGGACGCGCCGGGCGCCCACGCGGTCCCCTGGGGGCCGCACCCCACCAGGAGTGCGGCGACAAGGAGGCAGCGGATGCGGACGTCCAGGTCGCACGCCGAGCGGGCCCGCGACGAGCAGCCGGCACACGGCACCGCCGCCGGCCGGAAGACGCCCTCGGCGGGCGCCGCCGTACCGCCCCCGCTCACCGCCGGCACGCTGACGGCGATGCAGCGCGTCGCGGGCAACGCCGCGGTTGCCGGCATGATCGCCCGCCGCGAGCGCGCCGCGCCCGCCCCGGAGCAGCCGGACCCCGGGGTGCGGGGCGTGCTGCGGTCCGCAGGCCGGCCCCTCGCCGCGCCGGTACGCCGGGAGATGGAGTCCCGGTTCGGCACCGACTTCTCCGATGTACGGCTCCACACCGGGCCCTCGGCCGCCCGGTCGGCCCAGGCCATCGGGGCACGCGCCTACACCTCCGGCAGCGATGTCGTCATCGGCGAAGGCGGCGCGGACAAGCACACCCTGGCTCACGAGCTCACCCATGTCGTCCAGCAGCGTCAGGGTCCCGTCGCCGGGACCGGCAGCGGGGCCGGACTGAGGCTGTCCGACCCGTCCGACCGCTTCGAGCGCGACGCCGAGGCCACCGCCCGACGGGTCATGTCCGGTTCCACGTCGGCCCCTTCCGGCCCCGTCGCCGAGCAGACCCGGGAAGGGGAGCACGCCGGCCACGTCCAGCGTGCCGCCCCGGCGGCCGGCGCGGGAACGGCCGCCGTACAGCGAGCCCCCATCAAGCTCCTGAACTACGTGGACCCCATGCCCTACGACACCACTCCCCTGCGGGACTGGGAAACGCTGCGCAATGCCGCGCCGCACCCCACCGCGGTGGACGTCCACCAGATCCTGCTGACCTACGAGAAACTGTCGAACGGCTGGAGCAGCGGAAAGGGGGAGGTGCAGCAGGCACTCAGCAACAAGTTCGGGGAGGACAACGACATCCCGCAGACCGCCGTCACCTACGGCCCGGTCGTGACGGTGGGGGGAGTGCCCCGCGGAACGTACATGCTGGCCAACCCGCTCACGCTGCGCGGCGCCGCCGGTTCCGACGCGACCACCGGCGCCTACGCCAACCTCGGCGGGGCGGTCGAAGGCCACCTCCTCAACGCCCACCTCCACGGCCCGGCCGACCAGAGGAACCTCGCGCCGTTCATGCCCGCGCTCAACAGGAAACACAGCCAGCTCGTCGAGGATCCTCTCAAGAAGATGGTCTACAACGAGCACGGCACCTTCAGTTACGAAGTCACCGTAGTCGCCAACGGCACGGACCCTCTTCCGCTCTCCATCGTCTGCCATGTCTTCGAGCGCGAGGACGACGAGGACGAGGGGAAGAGGGACGACGGCTACGAGCAGAAGGTCGAGATCTTCCAGAACGGACAGGTGAAATATCTGGTCAACAAGACGGCCAGTGGTCCCGACCCGGATACCGAACTCGACTTCGACGCGGAGGGCGGCGGTTCCAGGATCGCCGTGTTGTGGAACCAGCTGAAGTTCCCGTGGACCAAGGGCTACGGGCAGGTGGTCCAGGAGGTGCTGGAAGCGGCACACCAGGCCGTCAGCGCCTTCCACGCCCAGAACAACGTCCGCACGCCACTCGCCCGTATGCCCCGCACCAAGGTCACCTTCAAGACGGGCACCTTCTCCAGTTTCGACGAGTACGACGACGAGATCCCGCATGTCATGGGCAAGTCCATGGTCGCCGACCCGCTCACCCTCCTGCCCCCGGCCGGGCAGGTGGGTTTCGAGCCGGAAGGTGCGGCCTTGGGAGCCGGGGCCATCCGCGGCCACCTCCTCAACCACCATCTCCACGGTCCCGCCGAGCCGCGCAACCTCGTCCCGATGAGCAGCAGTCTCAACTCGGAGTTCGAGCGGAAGGCCGAGAGCCGCGTCAAGCGCATGGTGCTCGAACAAGGGCGGGTCGTGCGCTTCGAGGTACGGATGTCCGAGCCCGACGACCAGTTCGGATTGAGGGACGTACCGAGGACACTGGAGTACTTCATCCACGAGTACCTTCCGGACCCGAACACGGGCGAATACGTGCTGACGTCCCCCAAGATGATCGCCAGGGGCACGCTGTCGAACAGCACCGACAGCGATTTCGACAGCGACGACGCCATGGACGTGGACTGAAGGAGCGGCGCGTGACAACGCCTGGCGGGGCGGCATCGGTGCCGACCCGGCTCGTGGCCCGCCTTCACCCGTCGGCGACCTCCGCCAGCCACGCCCCGAACTCCCCCTCCAGGACCAGCCGTCCGAGCTTGCGGTACTCCTGCGCGACCGCTCTCACCACCTGCCGCATGGTGACCGGCCCGCCGGACTCCGCCGCGAGGTACGCCGCCGTCACCGCGCAGGACCGGATCGAGCCGCCGGCCAGCTCGAAGCGGTCCGCGCAGAAGCCGAGGTCCAGGTCGCCGGCGCGGGGCAGCCGGTCGCCCAGGCACCGTTCCCACAGGGCGAGGCGCTGGCCGGCGTCGGGTACCGGGAAGTCGGCCACCACGTCCAGGCGCCGTGTGAACGCCTCGTCCAGGTTGGCCCGCAGGTTGGTGGTCAGCACCGCGATCCCGTCGAACGACTCCATGCGCTGGAGCAGGTACGCCGACTCGATGTTGGCGTACCGGTCGTGCGCGTCCTTCGCCTCGGAGCGCTTGCCGAAGACCGCGTCGGCCTCGTCGAAGAGCAGCACCGCGTTGACCACCGACGCCTCGGTGAAGATCCGCTCCAGGTTCTTCTCGGTCTCCCCGACGTATTTGTCGACGACCGTGGACAGGTCCACCACGTACAGGTCCATGCCCAGATCCGCCGCGACGACCTCGGCGGACATGGTCTTGCCGGTGCCCGACTCACCCGCGAACAGGGCGATCACACCGCGCCCCCGGCCGCCGCCGGGCCGCATGCCCCACTGCCCGAGCACCTGCTCGCGATGGCGGGCGCGCAGCGCGAGTTCGCGCAGCCGCCGGTGGGTGAGCGGCGGGAGCACCAGGTCGTCCCAGCCGACCGCCGGCTCCACCCGGCGGGCCAGCCGGTCAAGACCCGCGCCGTTCTGGGCCCGTACGGCGGCCCGCAGATCGTCGGCGCGGACCGGACGGCCCCCGAGGCGGGCGGTGCGTACGGCCACATCGGCGGCGCGGCGCAACTGCCCGGAGTCCAGGCGGTGCGCGGCCACCGCGCGGGCGAGTTCCGCGGCGTCGCCGGTCACCAAGCCGTCACCGGCGGCGGCGCGCTCCAGGGCGTGCTGCCAGCGCGCAGCCTGGCGTCCGGGAGAAGGGGCGGGCACGGTCAGTACGACGGGGGTGTCGGGCGCCCACGCCGGGTCCCAGCCGGCGGTGCCGTACGTGATCAGCGGGATGCCGCGCAGCGCCGTGCACAACGCCCGCAGCGTGCGGGCCCGTTCCGCGGGCTCCCCGGGCAGCGCCTCCAGCGGACCGAGGACGACTCCCGCGCCGGTGAGGCGCGCTTCACGGGCGAGCACGCGGGCCAGCTCCGGCACGTCACCCGCGTGCGGGGCGAGTGCCGCCGCGTGCACGGCGAGCGGGTACGGCCCGGCCGTGTGCAGGGCGGCGACGGCCAGGCCCTCGGCGTCGCCGCGCTGGCTGCGCAGGTGGACGGCACCGGTCCCGGCCGCCGCCGCCGTCCGCTGCACCTCCGCCGCCTCGGCCGTCGGATCCTCCCGGGCCTCGCCGAGCACCCCGGCGAGCCGGGCGTCGTGCTGCGCGCTGCCCAGGAGGTGCCCGGTGACCCGGTCGGGCACCACCAGGACGCGGGAGAGCGGCGGCCGTTCCGGCTCGGTGACCGTCACCAGACCACCCGCGACCAGCGGCGCTCCGTGGGTGAGCCGGAACCGCCCGGGCGCCGCCCCGGCGAGCCCGCACAGCTCCAGCGCGAGCCCGACCGTGGGCCGGCGGCGCGTCAGGTCGTCGTTGAGGTAGCCGTAGAGCCGCTCGAACCGCGCGTCCAGATCGGGTGCCACCGCGACGAGAAGCAGGTCCAGGTCCAGCGGCGACAGCCCGAACCGTGCGGCGAGAGTGCCGAGGAGGGAACCGGCGGGGGGCTGCCGGGGTTCGTGGCCGGGTACGTCGAGACCGCCCGGCTCGGCCAGGATGCGGGCCGCCGCCTCGGGGGTGAGGTACTGGCCGCGGTACGGGTCGTCGGGGTCGGGGTCGGCGTCCCGCCGCACCGCCACCGCCCGCCGCACCCGCTCCTCGACCAGGCGGAGCCGCGTCCACAGGTGCTCGGCGCCGGGCGGCCGGACTTCGCCGTCGCGCTTGGCCTGTGTACGGGCGGTGGCGGGCGGTTCCGCGGTGCGGGTCACGGGTGACGGTCTCCCCTGCGGCGGCGCCGGGCCGGGGCCGGGCCCCGCTCGCGCGGGCCGGCGAAGCCGTCCGGGCCCGGATCGCTCGTCTCCGCGTAGCGCAGCCGGCGCCCCGGCTCCGTTGCCACGCCCGCGTGTCGTCCGTCTCCGCGTTCTCCGTCCTCGGGGTCTTCGCGCCGGGCGTCCCGGGTGGCGGAGCGCACGACGAGCCCCTCGGTGACCGGCGGCGCGGCGACCGTGCTCACCCCGGCGAGCGGGGCCCGTACCCGTACCCCGAGGGACGCCTTCAGCTCCCCGCCGAGCGCCGACCACACGTCGGCGGCGGCCGGTACGTCGGCTCCGGCCCCCGTGGTGTCCAGGCCCACGGTCAGGCCCAGTTCCGCGAGGGTGCCGGTGAGCAGCCGCCCGGGCAGGGTGTCGAAGGCCACCAGGCAGGCGAGCACCTGCGCGAGCAGCCGGTGTTCGTCCTGCGGGCGGCCCGCCCACGCCGTGACCAGGTACGTCAGCTCGAACCAGCGTGGCGGGGCGCGCCGCGCCACGACGTGCCCGGCCGCGTCGTACACCTCCCCGGCCCCGCTGCCGCGCCGGCCGGTGTCCTCGCGGATGTCGTACAGGAAGACGCAGACCGTCGGTGCGCTGCGGCGCGCCGCCCAGTCCCGGGTGGGGGCGTCGAAGACCACCTCGACGCCCGACGCCTCCAGGCCGGACTCGGCGAGCAGCCGGCGCAGCCCCTCGTCGACCTCGTGGATCATCGGCGGGTCACCTCGTCCGGCGGCTGCACGCTGCCGCTGACCACCAGGAAGCCGGTTCTCGCCGGTGCGAACCCGGGGCCGGCGGCGGTGATTCTGCGCGGCCCGGTCTGGTCCTTGGCGAGGATGAGGAGTTGGCCGATGAAAGTGCCGTCCGGCTTCGGCACGGTCGGGGCCGCCGCCGCGGTGATCCCCGGGTTCCAGGTGAACCGCACCGGCACCCCCGGCGGGAAGTCCCTGCCGCGCACGGAGGTGACGAAGCCGGGCTTGCCGACCTCCGGCACCGCGACGATGCGCGGCCGGAGGATACGCAGCCGCTCCCGTGCGGTGTTGTCGCCGCGGTCGGCGTCCGTCCCGGTGGTGGTGAGCTCTCCGGTCACGTCAGCGGTCAGCGCCTCGTCGGGACTGAGGACCACCCGGACGCCGGTGCTGTCGCCCGGCCCGAGATCCGGCAGCGCGCACACCCAGCGCTCGTCGCAGCCCGGGGGCGGCCCGTTGTCCGGGATGCCCGCGGGCAGCCCGATGCGCAGGCGCAGCCCGGTCGCCAGCGCGTTGCGGCCGTTGCGCACGGTGTACGTCACCACGACGCGCCCGCCGACGTAGCCGGGGTTCGGCCGGGCGGTGACGCGCACCGCGGGTCCGGCCTCCGGCTCCTGGACCTCCGGGGGCGCGGCGGGCGGTGTGCCGGGCGGCGGGGTGGGTGTCGGCGTCGTTGCCGGGGGCGGCGGCGGGGGAGGTGTCGTCGGGGGCGGTGCGTCCTCCTCGACCACCGGTACCACGGTCCGGCCCGTGTTGTCGCTGGGCTGCGGATCCAGGACCGTACCGGTGACCGACCAGTCCACCGGCGCGTCGCCGGGCGTGAGCCCGGTGAGGGTCACCTCGACCGGCACGGTCGCGCCGGGCTCCAGCACGCCGACGTCGCACTGGAGCGAGGCGGCAGCGCAGGTGCCGCCGGGCCGGGTGATCCCGGTGATCTGCACGCCGGCCGGCGGGGCGGTGGTCAGCGTGGCGCCGGGGGAGACGGCGGGGCCGTTGTTCACCACGTCGACGCGGACCGTGGCCGACTCGCCGACGGTGACCGCCGGAACCGTACCGGGCGCCTCAAGTGCGAGGTCCACGGACTGCTGCACGCTCGGTTCCTTCTGCCGGCCGGCCAGACCGGCGGTGAGGGGGGTGACGTCGCCGGACGCGATGTCCAGGATCCGCAGCTTCTCGGGACTGGTGGCCGCGGACCCGGCGCGTGAGCTGAACACGATGCCCGTTCCGTCGCCGGTCCAGGCGGCGTCCCTCGGCTGGTGCGGGCCGGTGACCGAGGTGTCCGGCAGCTCCTGGCCGCAGGCGCCGGCCAGGTCCCGGGCGGCGGTGGGCAGCAGCACCCGGCAGTCGTCGCCCGACGGGGACGTCAGGAGCAGGCCGTTCTGTTCGTCGTCGGCGCCGGCGCCGTTCTTGCGGTTGAAGGCGATGCTGAGCCCGTCCGGGGAGAACGCCGGACTGTCGTCGATGACCTGGCAGTCGCCCGGGCAGTTCGCCACGCTCAGGTCCTGCTGCGCGCCCAGGTCGTCCACGGGCACGGTCCAGATGTGCTTGTTGCCGCCGGCCCCGTCGATCACGTGGTTGCGGGTGAAGGCCAGGGTGGTCCCGTCGGGGGACCAGGCGGGCTGGGCGTCCTGGCCCTGGAGCTGCCCGGCGGGCGGGGTGATCTCACCGGTGATCGCACCGGTGGCGACGTCCGCGATCAGCACACGGCTGGGGCCCGCGGCATCCCCGGTGCCGCCCGGCGACGTCCGGGTGAAGGCCAGGGAAGTGCCGTCCGGGGAGAACGCCGGGTCGGTGTCCCAGTCGTCGGGGCCGCGTCCGGCGAGCGGCAGGGGTGCCGCGTTCGAGCCGTCGGCGTCCGCCGTCCAGATCCGCTCGATCCGGCTGGGGGGCGTGTCCTGCGTGTCCTCGAAGCGGGTCACCGCGATGCGGCGGCCGTCGGGCGTGTAGGTCTGCCGCTCGGTCCACGGGTCGTAGCCGGGCCCGGGCTGGAACAGCCGGTCCTCGCTCACGTCGGTGTCGGCCTCCGGGTCCTCCTTGAGGATCGTCAGCCCCAGGTCGCGGGGATCGGCCCCGTCCATCCGTACGTCCTGCAGCGTCGCTACGTGCGGGCCGGCCGCCGAGGTGCGCTCCACCACCACGCCGCCGCCGTCGAGCGGGCCGAGCCAGGTGGGCGAGCCGACCTCCCGGTCCTCGTCCAGCACCAGCGAGGGGACCTCCTCGGAGTGCGCGGTCGTCCGGAACACGTGGTCGTAGTCGCCCTCGCACTCACAGGTGATCTCGGGGCTGAGGAACACCACACCGTCCCCGTCGGGCAGCCACGTTGCCCCGTGGGCACGCCACTCGGCCTGCGCGCCCCCGAGCAGCGGTTCGTCACCGGTCCCGTTCGCGTTCGCCACCCGCAGCCGGGGCACGCTCTGCCCGTCGACGGCGGTGGTCGTGGCGGTGTACGCGATCCAGTCCCGGTTCTCGTCGTCGTCCACCGGGTTCCACACCGGCTCGGTGCCCGCGCCGTTCGCGGGGTCGGTGACCCGGACGGCGGTGCCGCCTGCGAGGGGACGTACGTAGATCTGCGGTCCGAGGGCCTGGCCGCTGTCGCCGGAGTACGCGATCCGCTGCCCGTCCGGGGAGACCGTCGGGCACTCCTCGTCCTCGGCCGTGTCGGTGAGCCGGGTCAGGCCGGTGCCGTCGGTGCGCACCAGCCACAGGTCGCGCTGCGTCCCGCCGTCCGGGCCGCCTGGTTCGGCCGAGTCGAACACCACGGCCTGGCCGTCCGGCGTCAGCCGGGGGTGCGCCGCGTCCCGGCCGGTGGTGAGCCTGCGGACCGAACCGTCGGCGGACCTCAGATAGATCTGCGGGTTCTTCTCGTCGCGGCGGCTGGCGAAGACCAACTGGCCGCCGAGGGCGGACGGGTGGACGTCGTAGTGGGCCGGGCCGTCACCGAACAGCGGTGTGCTGGAGGTCGTGGTGGCCACCTGGCCGAGACTGCGGTGGCGGGTACCGGCGTACGCGACCCGGGTGTCCGGGGCGTCGAGGGTGTCCGCGGCGTCCTTCACCTGCGGCTCGGCGCTGCCCGGCCCGCTGCTCGCGGTCACCCCGAGCAGCGGGACCAGCAGCAGCAGCGACACGCCGAGTCTCCCCAGGCGGTACCGCCCGCCGGCGCCAGCGGTTTCCATCACGGCCCCCCTCGCAGTCTGACGCGGCTTGTGGATGTCCCCCGGCCACCCTCCACCACCCGCACGCGGCGGGGCAGAGCGGCGGGTCCCTGCCCGGGGGAAAGCTGCGGTGCGCTTTCGGGCAGCGCCTGCTTCCCCGCCGTCGCCGGTCCGTGCCGCGCCGCGGGCGCGGGGCGGTCTCGATATGCGGCTCCGCCGCGTGGCACGTCCGGCTGGGACGGCGCCCCGGCCGGACGGCGGCCGCCACGTCGCGGCCCTCCGGCGGAGCGCTCGGCTGTCAGATCAGCCCGTTGCGCAGCGCGTAGCCCACCGCGTGGGCCCGGTTGCGCAGTTGCAGGCGCGTAATGATCTCGTGCAGCACGTTCTTGACGGTCCGTTCGGAATACGAGGTCTTGCGGGCGATCTCCGCGGTGTCCAGGCCCTCCGAGACCAGGCGCAGCATGTCCGCCTCACGCGTGGTCAGCGTGGCGAGGGACAGCCCGCCGGGGTCGAACTCCGAACGCTGGAGGTTGCCCACGTGGGTGAGCAGCTTGCCGAGCAGGTCGCCGGGGAGCACTCCCTCACCGTTGGCAATCGCCAGCACCAGGTGGAGGAGCCGGCCCTGGTCGGCCTCGGTGCGCCGCAGGACCGCCGCCACGCCGCACTCGATGACACGCTGCAGTGCGCCGCTTCCGAGGGTGCCGATCACCAGGCCGGTGCGGGTGGAGCTGGCGCGCCGCAGCCGGTTCAGCAGGGCCACGACCTCGTTGTCAACGGTGTCGACGACCACCAGCGACACCTCGGCCTGGTGCGCGTCCGCGTCGTCGACCAGGTCGACCTCGGGGCGCTGGCGCAACTGATGGACCACGCCGACGCGCAGGACCGGATCGGCGGCATAGACGGCCACGGTCACCCTGCTGGGGCGACCGGAGCGGGAGGACCACGCGGCCCGGGTCCGGGAGGTCACGAGCAAAGCGGTGTCGGAGGGGGCAGGGCCGTTCTCCTCGATGGAGGACATGGGGGATCCCCTTTCTCGAATTCGTGGGGGCGGGTGCAGGACCGGAGCGCGCACCACCGGGGAACGGCGGCGCACGGGGGAGAACGCGCGGCATCAACGACCCGCCGGTACCGGGGAGCTGACGGTGACTCCCCGGGCACCGTGACTGCCCGGGCGTTGCCCTCGCGCTCCTCGCGGCAGCCCCGGACGTGTCCTTACGGTGACGGCGTGACGCCTTCTCCAGCCCCTCCCAGCCCCGGTGCGCCCGGTCTCGACATCCCGGCCGTGACGGTGGCACCGGGCGACACCGCAACCACCACTCTGACCGTGCGCAACGACAGCGACATCGTCGAGGCGTACAGCCTGGAGGTCGTCGGGGACTGCCGCGCCTGGACCACCGTGGAGCCCCAGCGGGTCTCTCTCTATCCCGGCACCTCGGAAACGGTGACGATCCGGCTGGCGCCGCCGCGCTCCCCGGAGATCCGGGCCGGCGAGAAGCCGCTGGGCGTACGGGTCCTGCCGGCCGAGCACCCCGAGTCGGTGCGGGTTCCCGAAACCACCGTGCGGATCGAGCCGTTCCACGAGCTCCAGACCGAGCTTGCCCCGCGCCGCCGGCGCGGCTGGCTGCGCGGCCGGTTCCGGCTGACGGTGCGCAACCGGGGCAACACCCCGGTGCAGGCCGGTTTCACCCCCGGTCAGCCGGGTGAGGAGCTGGGATTCGCCTTCAGCCCGGCGCAGCCGAAGCTGGAGCCCGGTGAGTCGGCGGAGGCCGGGCTGCGGGTCCGTACCGCGAAGCCGGTGTGGTTCGGCGCCCCCGTGGTGTGGCCGTTCACCGTCGAGACCACCGGAACCGGTGACCGGGAAGAGGAACGGGACCGGTGGGACGACCCCGCTGTACGAGGGCCGCTGGACGCGGAGTTCGTCCAGATCCCGGTCTTCCCGAAGTGGCTGCTCGCACTGCTCGCGCTGCTGCTCGCGCTGCTGCTCGCCTGGTTCGCGCTGGCCCGTCCGGCGGTGCGCAGCGCCGCCAAGGACGCGGCTGAAGAAGCCGTCGAGCCGCGTCCCGACCCGGCCGGGGAGCAGGTTCCGGGTGCCGGCACCGATGCCGGTACCGACAAGGGCAACGGTCCGGGCGCCGAGCCCGGCGGCCAGGAGCCGGGGGCGGCATCCGGATCTGGCCGTGACGGCGGCGCCGCGGGGGACGGCGGGCCCTCGGCCGACGGAGGGCAGAGCTCGGCGACCATCGACCTGGAGACGGCCGCCGGGGAGACCGAGACCGGCACCTACAGGGTGCCCGAGGGCAGCGTCTTCGAGATCACGGACATCGTCGTCGCCAACTTCCAGGGCGACGAGGGGGTGTTGACGATCACGTTCGGCGACCGGAAGATCACCACGATCGCGCTGGAGACCTTCCGCAACCAGGACTACCACTGGGTGACCCCTATCGAGATCCCTGAGAACGACACCGTGACGATCGAGGTGACTTGCGCGAAGCCCGGCACCCCGGCCACGGGTCGCGAGGCGCAGGGGTGCCACGAGGTCCTGAATGTGAGTGGAGTGCGCAGTCGTGCCACGCAGTGAATTGGCCCATCCGGTTTCGGGACATTATTGATCAATAATAGTGCTTTCCGTAAAGAGTCGGATCACTCCGGCTGAAAATCGACGACAGGGTCCGAAAATGGACCCGTACATGCGCGTCCACCTGCTGTTTTGTCCGCGAGTTGACTGATCATCAGGACCTGTGCACCACGGTGCCCGTACCGCGAACGCATTCCGCCGGGGCGGTTGCTGCCGCTTCAAGGGCGGCGGGAGTCGGCGAACTCACCATTCAGGCGGCAGCAAGACGGACTTCCGGAGGCCCTGGATGCGCCGGAGCCTGACCGGGCTCCGGCGCGTCGCTCTGTCCGCCTATCCGGCCAGGGCGAGGACGAGCGGGAGCACCTGGTCGGCACCGGCCTGACGCAGGAGGCGTGCGCCTACGGCCAGGGTCCAGCCGGAGTCGGTGTAGTCATCGACGAGCACGACCGGGCCGGGAGCGGCGGCCAGCGCGGCTGCGAGTTCGCCGGGCACGGTGAACGAGCCGGCCAGGGCGCGCAGCCGCTGGGCGGAGTTGCTGCGCCGCGCCGCGTCATCGCCGGCCTGCGGCGTGTAGGCCAGGCTGCCCAGCAGCGGGAGCCTGCCCACCCGGGCCACGCCCTCGGCCAGCGAGGTGACCAGCCGCGGGCGCGTACGGGACGGCATGGCGACGATCGCCACCGGCCGCGCCGGGGCGTCGGGAGAACCGCTGGCCCAGCCGCCCGGCGAACGGGCCCAGTCGGCCACCACCGTCACGACGGCGGCCAGCACGTCATCCGGGACCGGCCCGTCGGCCGTCTGCGGCGACAGCAGTGGACGCAGGCGGTTGCCCCAGCCGATGTCCGACAGCCTGCCGAGCGCCCGCCCGGTGGCCGCCTGCTGGCCCGCGGGGATACGCCCCTTGAGGTCCAGGCCGACCGCGGCGAGCCCGGTCGGCCACATCTTGCGCGGCTCGATCTCGGCCCCCGGACGGTCCAGCTCGCCCCGGGCCGCGGCCAGGGCCCCGGGAGAGACCTCCGGGCCGAGCCAGGGGCCGGCGCAGTTGTCGCAGCGACCGCACGGGCCCGCCTTCTCGTCGTCGAGCTGGCGCTGCAGGAACTCCATCCGGCAGCCCTCGCCCGCCGCGTAGTCCCGCATGGCCTGCTGCTCGGCCTCCCGCTGCCCGGCCACCCACGTGTACCGCTGCGCGTCGTACACCCACGGCTGCCCCGTCGCGGTCCAGCCGCCCTTCACGCGCTTGACCGCCCCGTCCACGTCCAGGACCTTCAGCATCGTCTCCAGGCGCGAGCGGCGGAGATCCACCAGCGGCTCCAGCGCCGGCAGTGACAACGGACGGCCCGCCTCCTGAAGAACCGTCAGAGTGCGCCGCACCTGCTCCTCGGGCGGGAAGCCCACCGAAGCGAAGTACGCCCAGATCGCCTCGTCCTCCCGCCCCGGCAGCAGCAGCACATCCGCGTGATCCACGCCCCGGCCCGCACGCCCCACCTGCTGGTAGTAGGCAATCGGAGACGAGGGCGACCCCAGATGCACGACGAATCCCAGGTCCGGCTTGTCGAAACCCATCCCCAGCGCGGACGTGGCGACCAGCGCCTTCACCCGGTTCGCCAGCAGATCCTCCTCCGCCTGCAGCCGGTCCGCGTTCTCCGTCTTCCCCGTGTACGAGGCCACCGGATATCCGCTCTGCCGCAGGAACGCCGCGACCTCCTCCGCCGCCGCCACCGTCAGTGTGTAGATGATCCCCGAACCCGGCAGATCCCCCAGCCGCTCGCCCAGCCACGCCAGCCGGTGCGCCGCATCGGGCAGCCGCAGCACCCCGAGCCGCAGGCTCTCCCGGTCAAGCGGCCCCCGCAGCACCAGAGCGTCCCCGCCCCCCGTGCCCAACTGCTCCGCCACGTCCGCGGTCACCCGCGCGTTCGCCGTCGCCGTCGTGGCGAGCACCGGCACACCCGCCGGCAACTCCGCCAGCATCGTCCGCAGGCGGCGGTAGTCCGGGCGGAAGTCATGGCCCCAGTCGGAAATGCAGTGCGCCTCGTCCACCACCAGCAAGCCGGTCGTGGCCGCCAGCCTGGGCAGCACGTGATCACGAAAATCCACGGAATTAAGGCGTTCCGGACTTACCAGGAGAACATCGGCCTCGCCGCGCTCGACCTCCCCGTAGATGGCTTCCCACTCCTCCGGATTGGCCGAGTTGATCGTGCGTGCCTGGATCCCGGCCCGCGCCGCCGACTCGACCTGGTTGCGCATCAGCGCCAGCAGCGGCGAGACGATCACCGTCGGACCGGAGCCGCGCCGGCGCAGCAGAGCGGTCGCCACGAAGTACACCGCCGACTTGCCCCAGCCGGTGCGCTGCACCACCAGCGCCCGTCGGCGCTCCTGCACCAGGGCCGCCACCGCCTGCCACTGGTCCTCCCGCAACCGCGCCGAGCCTCCGGCGTCCCCCACGAGCCCGGCGAGGACGGCATCGGCTTCGGCGCGGAGCTCCAGATCGTCCATGCCCCCATGCAACCCGATGCCACGGACAATCGGCGAACTCACCCAACGTGACGCTCACCTCGCGAACCGCGATCCGGGCCCCCGCGGCGCCCCGGCCGCCGCCCTCGGCCGGCGGCCCGGCCGCCGCCCCGGGACCGGTGGCGCGCTACGGCTTGCGCAGGACGTAGAGGAAGTAGCCGAGGTGGTCGCGGACGAAGGTGCGGAACAGCGGAATCGAGGCATCCAGCGCCGCGGTCGTCTCCGGGCCGTAGCGCTCCTGGATCTCGTCGTGATGGTCCCGGTAGAGCACCGTCATGACCTCGCCGTTCATGATGACGTCGTGCGTCTGGTTCTCCAGCCGTACGAGCTCGAAGCCCGCCTCGTACGCCACCCGCAGCCCCTCCGCCAGCGGCAGCGGCGGCGGCGACGTCCAGACCTCCCGGAACGTCTCCAACTGCGCGCGTGACGGGTCGCCGCGGCGGGTGAACTCCGTCATCAGCAACTGCCCGCCGCGCGGCAGCACACGCCACGCCTGGCGCAGTCCGCGCAGGCGGTCGGAGATGTGAGCGAAGGAGTCGATGGCCCAGGCCGCGTCGAACGCGCCGTCCTCGTAGGGGAGTTCCAGCACGTCGGCGAGGGCGAATCCGACACGGTCCGTGAGCGACGCGGCGGCGGCCCGCTCCCGGGAGCGGGCGACCTGCGTCTCACTGACGGTGATCCCCGTGACCCGCGCACCGGTGCGCTGCGCCAGCCGCACGGCGGGACCGCCGGTACCGCTGCCGATGTCGAGCACGTGGTCGGTCGTGCCGGGCGCCAGGGCGTCGATGTAGTAGTCGGTCTGCCTGTCCATGGCCTGGTCGGCCAGCTCCCCGAGCGAGGTCGCGGGACGGCGGCCCGCGTCGCCGGCCGACCACCGGCCGACGTGGATGGCGGAGGTGCCCTGCGTCAGGTCGTACAGCGGGCCGAACCGGTCGTACGCGGAACCGACCTCCTCGGGCGACGGGGGGTCGAGGTGGCTGTCGTGCGCGTCGGACGTCATGGCGCGTTGCCCCTTCCAGTCGGCGGACCTCGCCTTCTGGCGTCACCGTAAAGGCAGCCCGTGCCCCGCGCCCGAACCGAACCGGCCAACCCGCGGGTCGGCCGGTTTCCCCAGGTCCGGGAGGGTGATGGCATGCCCTGGTCAGGGGTTATCCACAGGGGTCGCGAATCCCCCGGAGACACGGAACCCTCGTGCCATGACATCGCACAACGAAACGCAGGCCGTGCTGCGCAGCCCGGCCGAGCTGGCGGACGCGCTGCCCTACTTGATGGGATTCCACCCGGACGACAGCGTCGTCCTGGCCGCACTGCACGGCGAGCGGGGACGCTTCGGCGGCCGGCTGCGCCTCGGCATCCCGCCGGACCGCGACGGCTGGCCGGACGTGGCCGCGCAGCTCGCGGAGTGCCTCATCGAGGGCAGCGCGAAGCGGGGCGGCAAGCCAGACGGCATCGTCGTCTTCCTCTGCCAGGACCCCGGCGCGGGAGAGCAGCCGCGGGAGGTGATGGAGCGGCTGCGGTCCCTCGCCCAGCGGCTGCGGGTCGCCTGCGGACGGCTGGAGGTGCCGGTCGTGGAGGCCCTGTGCATCTCCGCCGGGCGCTATTGGTCCTACCTCTGCCCGGACGAGCGCTGCTGTCCGCCTGAGGGCACGGCGCTGGTCCCGCCCGGCAGCTCCGAGATGGCCGCCGCCGCGGCATACGCGGGTGTGCAGAAGCCCGGATCCCTGCGCGCCCTTGAGGGCAGGCTCGTGCCCCGGCACCCGGACGTGGACCGGCAGACGCGGGCGCTCGACGCGGCCGGCGGCTCGCTCGTGCCGCGGATCCTGGAGCAGGCCGGCCGCGAGACCGTGCGCGAGGAGACCCTGGCGCTCGCCGACCGGCTGATCGCGCGGCTCACCGAGGCGCCGCCGCCCGCGGGGGAGGCGGCGGCCGACACCGACGGGCGCGACGACGCACTGCTCAGCGACGACGAGTGCGCGGCCCTCATCGTCGGGCTGCAGGACCGCCTCACGCGCGACCGCGCCGCCGAACGGATGGAGGGCACGGAGGCGGCGGGCGCGCTCCGGCTGTGGCGGGCGCTGGCCCGCCGCTGCGTCGGGGCGTACGTGGAGCACGCCGCGCCGCCGCTCACGCTCGCCGGGTGGGTGGCATGGTCGAGCGGCGACGAGGCGGCGGCCCGGGTCGCCTTCGGCTGCGCGCTGGAGTCCGACCCGGAGTACCTGTTCGCACAGTTGCTCCACCAGGCGGTCAACGAGGGCCTGGACCCGGAGCCGTTGCGGCGCTCCCTGCGGCGTCAGCGCCGCGTCCACGAGACCGCCTCGCCCGCCTCGCCCGCGCCGGCGGAGCCGCGGTCCCTGCCGTCCGCCGCTGCCCCGGCCAGGCCGCGGGCCCGGCCGCTGTGCCTGCCGCCGGCCCAGCCGTCGAACCGCGGCTCCCGCCGCCCGTTCGGCCGCCGCACGTCGCGCCGCACCGCCCGGCGCCGCGACGTGCGGAGCAAGGAGTAGCGATGGCGGCATGAGAGAGGGGCGCGGGGCGGCCGGCAGGCCGCCGGCGTGACCTGGAGGGGCTTGCGGGCGTTCTCACGGCGGCGGCCGGCCGCCGCCTCGTCCGTCCACGGCTTCCCGAGAGGACTGCCGCGTGTCTCCCAGCCCGCAGCCGCCACGTCAGCGGCCACCCGTGCCGAGCCCCGCGCACGACGCGCTCGTCTGCGTCGCCATGCCGGCCTTCGCCGTCTCCGCCCGCCACGGCCAGCTCGACGGCCGCGGCCTCGAAGGGTTCTACCGGGCGGGCCGCCGGCTGGTCGGACGGCTGCGGCTGCGGGTGGGCGGCGTCGAGCCGCTGCCGGTGCAGGGGCGGCGGGCGGGGGCGGACCGGGTGCGCTTCGTGGGCACCGTGCGCACCGGCGCGGAAACGGGGCCGGACCCGGCCGTGGTCGTGGAGCGGGTGCGGCACGCCGCCGGCGTCGAGCGGATCACCCTGCATAGCAGCGCCACCCGGGTGCTGCGGCTGACGCTGGAGGCCGAGCTGGGCACGGACCTGGCCGAGCTGAGCGCCGTCGCCGCCGGACGCGACCGCCGCGAAGTCCCGGCCAGCGTCCACGAGTCGGGCCTGCGCTGGCGCCCGCTGCCGGCCACCGCGGACCTGGGCCGTGCGCGGGGCGCCGGCCCCGGGGACGGCGCGGGAGCGGGGGCGTGCGCCACGGACCCGGCACGCGGCGGCACCGGGCACGGCGGCGGCCTGACCGGCGGCGGTGCGTCCGGCGGAGAGATGCGCGGCGGTGCCGTGCGCGGCGCCCCGCCCCGGGGCGGCGGAGTCCGTGGCGGCGGGACGCGCGGAGGCGGAGCGGGCGGTGCTGCGCCGCGCGGGGGCACGCCGGCTCCCTGCGGCGGCGCGGCGGGCGGCGGTGCGCGGAGCACCGACGAAAGCGGCGGCGGGGGAGGGGGTGGGGCCCCCGGGGTGGGGGCGCTGGTGAGTGCGGAGCCGCCGCCCGACGATGTGATCGCCGCGGCCGGGCTGCTGCGGTGGCACGTGGAGTTGGCGCCGGGCGGGTCCCGCACGCTGGAGCTGCGGATCGGCACGGACCAGGCGGGTCCGCGGGAGCTGCCCCCGGTGCCGTGGTCGCCGGCAGCCGCCGCCGTGGGCGACGACCCGGGGGTCGCCCCGCTGCTGGACACCGCGCTCGACGACCTGCGGACTCTGCTGCTCCGTGATCCCGCGGAGCCGGCCGACGTCCACCTCGTCGCCGGGGTGCCGTGGCGCTGCGCGCTGGCTTCCGCCGACGCGCTCTGGGCCGCCCGCATGCTCCTCCCGCTGGGTACGCGCCTGGCCGCCGGCACTCTTCGCGCGGTCGCCCGCACCTGGCCGGCAACTCCTGCCGCCGGGGCTCCTGATCCCGGCCGGCTGCCCGGCACCCTCCGGGATTCCGGCCCGCATCTGCCTCCCGCCGCCACCGGTGTCGAGGCCACCCTCCTCTTCCCCGCGGTGCTCGCCGAGGCACGTCGCTGGGGGCTGCCGGAGCGGGACCTCGACGGACTCCTGCCCGCCGCCGAACGCTGCCTCGCCTGGCTCCGCACCGCCGCGGACGACTGCGGCTACGTCCCCGACCCCGCCCCCGGCGGCCCGTACCGCTGCGAGACCCAGGCCCACGCCCACCGCGCCGCGCTTCTCGGCGCCGAACTCCTCGACGCCTGCGGGCGCCCGGGCGCCGCCGAGTGGCGGCAGTGGGCCGCCGACCTGCGCGCGCGCTTCCGCGCCGACTTCTGGGCGGAGGACGTCGCCGGCGGCAGGCCCGCGGCTGCCCTCGCCCCCGACGGCAGCCCGCTCACCCACCTCGGCAGCCCTGCCGCCCACCTCCTGCCCACCATGGCCGACACCCTCGCCCCCGTCCCCGTCGAGCACGTCGCGCCCGCCGGCCCCGCTGCCGACCGCGCCGCAACAGCCCCCGGCGACAGCGCCGCCCGCCCCGCGCCTGCCCCCGGCCTCCTCGACTCGGCCCAAAGCGGCCAGCTCGCCCGCCGGTTCGGCGGCCCGGCATACGACTCCGGCTGGGGTCTGCGCAGCCTCGGCGCGGCCGAGCCCGGCTTCAACCCCTTCGGCCACCGCGCCGGCGCCGTGCACGTCCACGAGACCGCCGTCGCCGTCGCCGGCCTCTTCACCGCCGGCTACGACAAGGAGGCCGGCACCCTCCTGCGCGGACTCCTCGCCGCCGCGGGCCACTTCGGCCACCACCTGCCCGACATGTACGCCGGCGACCAGCGCACCGCGGGCGGCGCCCCGCTCCCGCACCCGGCTGCCTGCCGCCCGTCCGCCGTCGCCGCCGCCGCCGTCGTGCACGTCCTCACCACGCTCGCCGGCGTCGCCCCCGACGTCCCCGCCGGCACCGTCGCCGCCCGCCCGCCCCGCACGGCCCCGCTGGGCGCGCTGCAGCTGACGGGCTGGCGGCTGGCCGGTGAGCCCTTTGCCGTACGGGTCAGCCGCCTCGGCCTCGCCGTCGTAGAAGAGGCCGCCCCCGGCCTCCAGCTCTGTTCCTGAACCGCCCCCGGCCCGTGCGTCCGTCTCCCGCGAAGTCCTGATTATCGTCAGGCAGACGACTAAGATCCCCGCCATGCCCCCCTACGAGCCGTCCGCCTACCCGCCGTTCGCCGTGACCGTCGACCTGGTGGTGCTCACCGTGCGCCGGCACGCCCTGAGCGCCCTGATCGTCCGCCGCGGCGAGGCCCCCTTCCAGGGCCGGTGGGCGCTGCCCGGCGGCTTCGTGCGCGAGGAGGAGGATCTGGAGGAGGCGGCGGCACGCGAACTCGCCGAGGAGACCGGCCTGCACGCGCACGGCCTGGTGGCGGAGCACACCTCCGCGCACGCCGCGCACCTCGAACAACTCGCCACGTACGGCGATCCCAAGCGCGACCCGCGGATGCGCGTGGTGAGCGTCGCCCACCTCGTGCTGGCCCCGGACCTGCCCGCGCCGCGCCCCGGCGGCGACGTCGGCGGCGTCCGCTGGGCACCGGTCGAGACCCTCGTCGGGCCCTCCGACGACGAGGCGGAGCACCCGCCGCTGGCCTTCGACCACCGCCGGATCCTGGCCGACGGCGTGGAGCGGGCCCGGTCGAAGATCGAGTACTCGTCGCTGGCCACGGCCTTCTGCCCGCAGGAGTTCACGGTCGGGGAGCTGCGCCGGGTCTACGAGGCGGTGTGGGGCGTCGCCCTGGATCCCCGCAACTTCCACCGCAAGGTCACCGGCACCCCCGGCTTCCTGCTGCCCACCGGCGGCACCACCACCCGCCAGGGCGGCCGTCCCGCGCAGCTCTTCCAGGCCGGGGGCGCCACGATCCTGAACCCCCCGATGCTGCGCCCCGAGGTGTGACCGCCGGGCACCCGCCCGACCGCCCCGCACCGCGATCGGGCAGTCCGCCGCGGACCACCCCGGACCGTTCCGGACAACAGCAGACAATTCGTGACGGTTCGCGCTTGGCTTCCCGGCCGCAGGGGCGTGCCCGTCCGGACATACGAGTCGTACGAGCACACATCCGCGACGCCGCACCGCGCCCCGAGTGAAATCCCCGTCCCGGCGCGCCTCCTGCGTAATCATCCTTATATGTCGGATATCAACCGATTTTGGGAGGCGCGGTGATCCAGGCCATCGGACTCACGAGCAGGCCCCGCGGCGGCCGTCCGCCCGCCGTGCGCGACCTCACGTTCGAGGCCGACGCGGGCACCGTCACCGCGCTGCTCGGCGAGCCCGGCGCGGGCAAGACCGCCGCGCTGCGCCTCATGCTCCAGTTGGACAGCGGTCGCGGCATCACCCTCTACGACGGCCGCCCGCTGAGCCGGCTCCCCGCCCCCGCCCGCGAGATCGGTGCCGTGCTCGGCGACGTCTCCGGCCACCCGGCCCGCACCGTGCTCGGCCACCTGCGCATGCTCGCCGCCGCCGTGGGCGTCCCCGCGGCCCGCGCCGACGCCCTGCTCACGCACGTCGGCCTCGATGCGCTCGCCGACGACCGGCTCGACGCTCTCTCCCTGAGCATGGACCGCCGCCTCGGCCTCGCCACCGCGCTCCTCGGCCAGCCGCACTCGCTCCTGCTCGACGACCCCGTACGCGATCTGCCGCGCCGCGAGGCGGCGTTCTACTACGCCCTGCTGCGCGAGCTGGCCGCCGCCGGCGTCTGCGTCGTGCTCGCCACCGACCAGCCGCGCGTCGCCGCCCGGTTCGCCGACCGGGTCCTGACGCTGCGGGCCGGCCGGCTCGTCGCCGACGAGGAGGCCGACGAGTTCGCCCGGCTGCGGCTGCGCCCCTGCGTCCTCATCAGGACGCCGCAGTCCGAGCGGTTCGCCAGCTATCTGACGCGGCAGGCCAGCACGCCGGAACGGCGCGTCGAGGTGGTACGCCGGGACGGCGGCGCCCTGGCCGTCTACGGGACCGACAGCGCGGCCGTCGGCGAACTCGCGTACCGCAACGGCATCCTGCTGCATCAACTCGCCGACTCCTCCCACGAGTCCGTCCTCACCGCCGCCTCCGGAGGGGAAGCCCTCCCCGGCGGCGACCTCGCCCGCACCGCTACGGCAGCCCTGCCACCCGGCACTGACACCGGCGCCGGACCCGCGGACGACGGCGACACCCCGCCCGCCGGGACGCTCGTCCCCGCCCAGCCCACCGGCCCCGAAGACGCGCCCCTCGCCGGCCCGCTCCGCCGCCGCTGGCTCCCCGGCCCCGCCCACCCCCTGCGCTACGAACTGCGCCGCGCCACCTCCGGCTCCCGCCTGCCCCGCGTCGCCGCCGCCGGCACCCTCGCCGCCTCCGTCGCCGGCGCCGCCCTCCTCGCGCACTCCGCCGGCGGCTCCGCCGTCTCCGACGACGCCGCCGTCCGCATGCTCACCGGCTGGGCACCGGTCCTCCCCCTGCCGCCCGCCGCGATCGGCGCCGGGTTGATCGGCGCGCACGCCTTCGGCCAGGAGTTCAGCTTCCCCTCGCTCACCCCGGCGGTCGGCGCCGTGCCGCGCCGCCTCGGCCTGCTCTTCGCCAAGCTCGCCGTGAGCACGGCGGCGGCGCTGCTGCTCTTCGTCGCGGTGCTGCTCGCGGACGCCACGGCGCTGCTCGTGCTCTTCGGCGACATCGTGGACATGCCCGCGGACGGTGGCCTGCAACTGCTGAGCTGGGCGGGCGTGACCGTGGGCTGCGCGTGGACGGGGGTGCTGGCCGCGGGGCTGTTCACGTCGGCGTCGCTGGGGCTGGCCGCGGTGCTCACCGTGCCCGTCGCCGTCGCCCCCGCCGTCCACGCGCTCGCCGGCACGGGCGCCGTGCGCCGCCTCGGGGAACTCCCGTTGCAGCTCATGCGCGTGCTGCACATTCCGCGGCCCGGCGGCGGGCTGCACCTCGGCGGCGTGTTCGGCGTGCCCGCCCAACCCTTCGGGCACGCGCTGGTGTTGTCGCTCGGCGCCCTCCTGGGCGCGTACGTCCTGACCGCGGGCCGCGCCCGTTCCCTGGGGCGCGCGCTGGAGCGAAGCGGGTGTCCGAGTTTCGTACGGAGGGTTTTCAACTCGGCCGGTGATTAGCCGGTTTCCCACCGGTTTGATGCCGGAAAGGCGTCAAGGGAAGGGCGCTGGGCGATCACCCTTTCGTGTGCTTTTCACCAAAGCCCTCAAGGCGGCCGGGGCGTCCGCCGACAAAGGTTTCGTGAGTACCCTTGCGCAGACCATGATGACGGCCCGTTCCTCCGAGTCCGGCTTCGCCGGCCACGGGGATCTGGACCGCTACCCGTACGCGGACGGCCCCGCTGCCGCCGCCCCCGTCCCCCCGGCCGCCGCCCCCGGCCCGGCCGCTCCGCCCGCCGCCGCCCCGCCGCCGGCGTGGGACGCCGGGGACCCGGAGATCGGCCGCGTCGGCCGGCGCGCGGCGACCAGCCGGGGCCGCGGCCTCCACGGCCAACTCGTCCAGCAGCTCGGCCAGATGATCGTCTCCGGCGATCTGGGCGCCGACCGCCCGCTCGTGCCCGAGGAGATCGGGCAGCGCTTCGAGGTCTCCCGCACCGTGGTGCGCGAGTCCCTGCGGGTGCTGGAGGCCAAGGGCCTCGTCAGCGCCCGCCCCAACGTCGGCACCCGGGTCCGCCCGGTCAGCGACTGGAACCTCCTCGACCCGGACATCATCGAGTGGCGGGCCTTCGGCCCGCAGCGCGAGGACCAGCGCCGGGAGCTGTGCGAGCTGCGCTGGACGATCGAGCCGCTGGCCGCCAGGCTCGCGGCCGGCCACGGCCGCGGCGCCGTCCAGCAGCGCCTGACGGACATGGCCGAGATCATGAGCCACGCGCTGGTGCAGGGCGACACGGTCACCTTCGCCCGCGCCGACGCCGAGTTCCACGCGCTGGTCCTGCAGGTCGCGGGGAACCGGATGCTGGAGCACCTGGCCGGCGTGGTCACCGCGGCGCTCCAGGTCTCCGGCGGTCCCGCCGGCGGCTGCGACCGCCCGAGCGAGGCCGCCGTCGCCCACCACGTGCACATCGTGGAGGCGCTGGGCAGCGGGGACGGCGCCGCGGCCGAGTCGGCCATGCGGCAGTTGCTCGGCGTGCACACCGAGATCGGCGCGGGCGACCGCGTCGTGCCGGCGCCGCGCGAGCACTGACGGCGGGGTACGGGCGCGAGGCCACGGTCCCGCGCGCCCCGCCGCGACGAGCACCGGCACCGCCGCCGGCCCCGGTCAGGGGACGGCGGCGCCGTGCGCCGGCCCCCGGCAGCCGCCGGGCGACCGCCGGTCGGGCCCGGGATGCCCCGGACGGCCGCGGCAGCGGACGACGGCCAGCCACCGGGGCACAGCCGCCGGGGCACGTACCGCGACGCCCACGCCCGGCACGTACGAGACTCTCCTCACGGACGCCACAGGCAGCACGGACCGCACGGACGCCAGCCGGAGACCCCGGAACGCCGCCGCATCACCCGCCCGGGCGCCCGTCGGGCCCCACCGGGAGCCACCAGCCCACCAGCCCCGCGCGCCCCGCGGACACCGGCGCACAACCGCCGGACAGCGGGCGTGCGGCGCGCTTCCTCCGGGCGCCCACGCGCCCCCCCGCCCACCCGGACGGGCGGGCGCCTGCCGGGCGGCTGTCGTGCCCTCCGGCCGGTGGCGGTAGATTGTGACCTGGGCCACGTGGATTGGGCGTAACGCTGTGCGGGAAGGCGCGATGACCTAAGAGGTGGTGGCGCACGTATCGCGGTTCCGCCTCTACGCCGGTGGTCCATCCCCGCCACCGGTCGTTCCCATCGTTTCGAGAGGTTGTTCGTGTCGGCCAGCACATCCCGTACGCTCCCGCCGGAGATCGCCGAAGCTGAGTCCGTGATGGCACTCATCGAGCGGGGGAAGGCCGAAGGGCAGATCGCCGGTGATGACGTGCGTCGTGCCTTCGAGGTTGACCAGATTCCGCCCACCCAGTGGAAGAGTGTCCTGCGCAGCCTCAATCAGATCCTCGATGAGGAGGGTGTGACACTGATGGTCAGTGCCGCAGAGGCGCCCAAGCGCACCCGCAAGAGCGTGCCGGCGAAGACCCCGGCGAAACGGACCGCCACCAAGGCGGTCACCAAGCAAGCCGTCCCCGCCAAGACCGCGACGAAGAAGCCCACGGCCACGGCCACGGCGCACGCGGTCCAGGAGGCCCCCATGGACGATCCGGTGCCCGCGGGCCTGGGTGACCCGGCGGACGAGCCGGAGAAGAAGACCACCGCCAAGAAGGCCACCGCCAAGAAGGCGGCTGCCAGGAAGACCGCGGCGAAGAAGGCCCCGGCCAAGAAGGCCGCCGGCAAGAAGGCCGCGGCGAAGGACGGCGAGTCCGGCCCCGACGGCCCGGACGACGGCTCCCTGGAGAAGGAGGAGCCGCCCGCCGAGGCCGAGGCGGAGGGTTTCGTGCTCTCCGACGAGGACGAGGACGACGCCCCCGCCCAGCAGGTCGCCGCCGCCGGTGCCACCGCCGACCCGGTCAAGGACTATCTGAAGCAGATCGGCAAGGTCCCCCTGCTCAACGCCGAGCAGGAGGTGGAGCTCGCCAAGCGCATCGAGGCCGGTCTCTTCGCCGAGGACAAGCTCGCCGCCGCCGACAAGCTGGCGCCCAAGCTCCGCCGTGAGCTGGAGATCATCGCCGAGGACGGCCGCCGCGCCAAGAACCACCTGCTGGAGGCGAACCTCCGCCTCGTGGTCTCCCTCGCCAAGCGCTACACGGGCCGCGGCATGCTCTTCCTGGACCTCATCCAGGAGGGCAACCTCGGCCTGATCCGCGCCGTCGAGAAGTTCGACTACACCAAGGGCTACAAGTTCTCCACGTACGCCACCTGGTGGATCCGGCAGGCGATCACCCGCGCGATGGCCGACCAGGCCCGCACCATCCGCATCCCGGTGCACATGGTCGAGGTCATCAACAAGCTGGCCCGGGTGCAGCGCCAGATGCTCCAGGACCTGGGCCGCGAGCCCACCCCGGAGGAGCTGGCCAAGGAGCTGGACATGACCCCGGAGAAGGTCATCGAGGTCCAGAAGTACGGCCGCGAGCCCATCTCCCTGCACACCCCGCTGGGCGAGGACGGCGACAGCGAGTTCGGCGACCTGATCGAGGACTCCGAGGCGGTCGTCCCGGCCGACGCGGTCAGCTTCACCCTGCTGCAGGAGCAACTGCACTCCGTCCTCGACACGCTCTCCGAGCGCGAGGCGGGCGTGGTCTCCATGCGCTTCGGGCTCACCGACGGGCAGCCCAAGACCCTGGACGAGATCGGCAAGGTGTACGGCGTCACGCGCGAGCGCATCCGCCAGATCGAGTCCAAGACCATGTCGAAGCTGCGGCACCCGTCGCGCTCGCAGGTGCTGCGCGACTATCTCGACTGAGCCGAGCCGCATTCAGCGCCCCTGACCTGCCCTGCGGCGGGTCGGGGGCGTTTTCTTCGGCGAGGGCGCCGCGCCGGCCGCCGCGTCCGCGATTCGTGGAGAAGACGGTACGTATCCGTGAACTCTCCAGGAATTGACGTCACTTGCCGGGCGTGACAATCTCGGATCCTCAGGGAGGACATGACTCATGAGTAGTGCCATGCCGTGGCACGCGGACCATCCTGTGCTGGCCGCCTTACGCCGTCGCCGGGAAAAGGGACACACGCACGACAACCCCGTGGACGACCTGAAGATCGGGCTGGCCGTCGAGGGCGGCGGCATCCGGGGCGTCGTCTCGGCCGCGATGCTCTGCGCCTTGGAGGACTGCGGGCTCAATCAGGCGTTCGACACCATATATTCCGCCTCCTCCGGTGCCATCAACAGCGCCTACTTCCTCAACGGCGAGACGTGGTATCCGCTTTCGATCTACTACGACGACCTCGCCACCCGGACATTCGTCGACTTCCGGCGGGCGCTGCGCGGCCGCATCATGGACTTGGACTACGCCTTCGAGGTCGTGGACAACGTCAAGCCCCTGGGGTACGAGAAGGTCATCGCCTCCCCGACCCGGCTGCACGTCGCGGTCACCCTCGTCGACGAGGTCCGCACCACCGCCGCCACCGACTTCACCTCGCGCGCGGACCTGCGTGCCGCCTTGATCGCCAGCGCCTGGCTCCCGGTCGCGCTGCGCGGCACGGCCGACTTCCGCGGCTCCCGGGCGGTCGACGGCGGCGTCCTGACCCCGCACCCGTACAAGCTGGCGCTGGAGGACGGCTGCACGCACGTGCTGTCCCTGAGCACCCGCCCCATCCAGCCGCCCGCGCAGAAGCTGTCGGTCTCGCAGCGCTGGGCGATCCGCCATCTCGACCGCATCCGCGACGGCCTCGGCCGGGGCTACGGCGAGGCCATCGCCCGCTACCGGGGCGAGCGCGTCATGCTGCAGCGGCGGATGACGGAGCCGGGCGACGCCCCGTATGTGCTCGACCTCGCGCCCATGTCGTGGATGCCGCAGGTCAAGCGGCACGAGCTGGACCCCGGCCGGATTCTCAGCGGCGCCCGCGGCGGGTACGAGGTGATGTACTGCGCCATCGAAGGCAAAGACCCCGAGCTGATAAAGAACGGCCGCATCCGTGCCGTACCCCAACTGACCATCGTGACGAAGGACGATGCCAACAACCGGCAGCGCGCGTAATCTCCGCGCGATCATCCGCGCCGTATCCGCGGGTTCACCCGCGCAGGGCGCTGCCCGGGCCGCGACCCGGGCGGAGAACGAGTTATGCGAGTGGGACCGGGAGGACTGGATCCGGGTCCTTTTCGGTCTGCCGTTCGAGGCGCATAGTTTCAGCGGCGAGTTCGAGCAGTCGTGGGAATCGGTCATCGAACAGGTGGCCCGCTGGCGTACGGAATTCGCCACCCGCCCGGCGCCGTTTCGCAGCGAGTTCCGGTCGGTCAGCGGATATCTCGGCCTGCTCCTTCTCACTCTGGTCTCGCTGGCCCACTCCTACCAGCGCCGTTACGACCAGGGTGAGCGGACGCCGCACGACTGCGCGGCCCTGTGCGTGCCGGCCGTGGCGGACCCGGCCGTGCGGGAGGCGATTCGTGCGCTGTACGCGCCCGACACCCCGATTCCCGACGTCGAGGGGAGCGTGGACGAGGAGGCCGTGACGCTGGAGGCGTGGCGCGAGGTCGACACCGAGACCCTGCGCTTCCACCGCCACGGCACCACGTCGTTCATCCTGACCGGCCTCCCGCTGCGCCAGGCGCACGGCCGGCGCATCCCGTTCGCCCTCAAGTGCATCGTCTACCCGTACCTGAGGGTGCCGACCATCGTCCGGGCCACCCGCGAGTACCGCTCCGCCTACGGCGACGTCCACGCGCGGGAGGAGGCGGCGACCGAGCCGCTGCCGCTGGCCCGCGCGTGGGCGAGCAGTGGGCGGTGGATCCTGATGGACTTCGTGCCCGGGGAGACGCTGGCGGAGTATCTGAGCCAGCGGCCGGACAGCTCCCGCATCCGGCTCGATCTCCTGCGCGACCTCGGGCCCCGGCTGCTGGGGGTGCTGGACGAACTCGACCGGTGCGGCCTGCGCCACGGCGACCTCTCCCCGTCCAACATCATCCTCAGCGGCTCCGGTTCCGGATCAGGAAGCGGTACGGGTGCCGGGGACCGCCGCTTCGTCCTCATCGACCTCGGCGTCAACTACCTCTACTCCCACGCGGTCCCCGGCTCCGGCGGCCCGGACGCGGCGTTCGTCGCGCCCGAAGTGCGCAGCGAGACCATGGTGGTCGACCCCCGGCAGGCCGACCTGTACTCGGTCGGGCAGCTCCTCACCGCGATCGGCAGCGGGCACCGCGACACGGCGGGCGCCGGCGCCGTGACCGTACCCGACGGCTTCTACGCCGAGACGCCCCTGCTGGCCCGCTTCCTGGAAGACCTCACCGACCCCGTCCCCGAGAACCGGCTGCTGCTGTTCCGGCCCGCCGCGGGGGAGCGGCTCTATCCGCAGTTGCTGCACTTCTACGAGGAGGAGCTGGCGGCCGTCGAGGCGACGCGTGCACAGAGCGCCGGCACGCGCTTCGTCCGGCTGTACACGCCGCTCGCCGGGGCGCCGAGGCAGCAGCTCCAGATGTGGCGGATCCGCCGCAACCAGTCGCTCTACCGCGACCCGCACCGCGGCATGCACGTGCGGTGGCTGCTGTTCTTCTCCTGGCTGTCGGCCGCGGCCTGGTACGTCGCGGCCAGCATCGTCATCACGTACTGGCTGCGCGACCTCAACTGGGAGTGGGGCAACAACTACGTCACCCTGCTGCAGCGCACCAACAGCGCGGGCGAGGAGGAGCTCCCCCTCCTCGACGGGCTGCGGCTGGACGGCTACACCATCCCCGACCACTCCGCCAACGCGCCGGTGCGGATGGTCGCCATGAGCTTCCTGCTCGCCGGTGCCCGGTACTACCAGAACCTCTTCGCCGGCCTCACCCCGCTGGTCGCCGGCCGGCAGCAGGGGCGGCTGAGCCGGCGGGCGGTCCAGGCCGAGGTCGCGATGCGGCTGTTCACCCTCATCCCCGCCGTGCTGGTGCTGTCGACCACGCTCTTCCACCGCGACTGGTGGCCCATCTGCACCGCGATCGGCATCCTCTCCACCTCGCTGTGCAACGCCGCCTGCCTGGTCTTCGCCCGCGCCGCCATCGCCGAGGCCCGCGGCAGGCAACTGGGCACGGTGCCGCAGGGCCGGATCGCCGGCCTCGACGCGCTGCAGAGCTGGACGCTGACGGCCGGCTTCTACTGCGTGGCCTGCTGGGGCATCGGACTGTCGATCTACGTGGGCACCGCGAAGGACATCTACATCTACGCCGGCTCCGTGGCCGCCATCAATGTCGTGATCTTCTATCTCGCCCGGTGCAGCGGCAGCGCCGCCGACGAGGTACGCACCATCCTGACCCGCGCCTGTCTGGCCTCCGAGCGGCTGCGCCACCTGCCGGCGGCGACCACGGCACCGGCGGTGACGGCCGCCCCGGCGGCGAGCGCGGCACCGGCGGCACCGTGACCGCCTGCGGCTGAGCCCGGGAGGGGACCCCGGGCGGCGCGACCGAAGTGCGGCCCGCGCCCTGCTGGCTGAGGCTGAGTGCACGACCGCTCACACCCCACGCCGTCAGGGAGACCCCATGCGCCTGCGCCTCCGCTCGATCGCCGCCGCCGTCGCCGTGCTGCTGCCCCCGGCCGCGCTCGGACAGGCACTGCCGGCGGCGGCGGACGGCGTGGTGGTGGGCGGGCACCCCGTGCGTATCGGCGACAGCCCCTGGACCGTCGCGCTGACCAGCCGCAAGCGTTTCGGCGACGAGCGTTCGGGGCAGTTCTGCGCGGGCGCCCTGGTGTCCCCGGCGGTGGTGCTCACGGTCGCGCACTGCCTCGCCGAGGAGACCCTGGGCGAGCCGTGGAGCGGGGTCGGCGATCTGAGCGTGGTGGCGGGCCGGGGTGACCTCGCGGGCACCGACGGCAAGGAGATCGCCATCGAGCGGGTGTGGGTGAACCCGGACTACGACGGCTGGACCAACTCCGGCGATCTCGCCGTGCTGCACCTGAAGGACCCGGCCGGGGACGGGCCCTTCGTGAAGCTGGCGGAGAAGCCGGACGACCCGGCGTACGAGCCGGGCTCGCCGGCCCGCGTCTACGGCTGGGGGGACACCGGGGGCGGCGCCGGTCTCCCCACGACGCTGCACGCCGCGGACGTCGAGGTGCTGCCGGAGACCGTCTGCGAGGAGGCGTACCCGGGCAGTGCCAACGGCCGCTACGTCGCGGCGTCGATGCTCTGCGCGGGGCTGATGCGCGGCGGCCCGGACGCCTGCCAGGGCGACAGCGGCGGCCCGCTGGTCGTACGGGGGCGGCTGGTGGGCCTGGTCTCGTGGGGCGAGGGCTGCGGCGAGGCGGGGCGGCCGGGCGTCTACACGCGCATCTCAGCGGTCGTGGAGACCCTCAAGGCGCACCACCCCGGCAAGGTCGCCTGAGGAGCACACAGCCGCCCCTCACGGCGCTGGCGCGGCACCCTGTGCCGTACGCGCCGCGCCCCCGGCCGCAGGCGCCCCTGCCGCCCCGGAAACCGACTGGAGTCCCGGAAGCGGCTGCCGCCCCGGAAAACCGACGAGGCGGCCACTCCCCCTGCGGGGAATGACCGCCATCTCCGGCCCGGGGGCCGCACGAGGCTCGTCGGGCTGACGCCGGTGCGTCAGCGTTCGTCGGCTGTCGCCGACGCGGGAGTGGCCTGGAGCCGCTCCGTCTCGTCCTGTATCTCGGCAGCGATCTTCTTGAGCTCCGGCTCGAACTTGCGGCCGTGGTGCGCACAGAAGAGCAGGTCGCCACCGCTCGTCAGGACAACGCGCAGGTAGGCCTGGGCTCCGCAGCGGTCGCACCGGTCGGCGGCCGTCAGCGGGCTTGCGGGAGTCAGAACAGTAGTCACGTCGCCTCTTCTCTAGCTCGACGAGCTGTCGTACCAGGGTCAACATCCAACCAGGCCGAAAACGTTCCCGCTCGTGGCTCGGGATCGGGAAAGCCCTCGTCACCAGGCCCGATGTCGTCAGGTGGCGGCGGAGGAGCCGTAGTGCTTGTCGTGCCTGTGCCGTTTTGAGCGCATTTGATTCTTTTTGGCCTCCCCGGCTGGGTTGCCGGTTGTTCAGGAGGACGTGCCCGGAGCCTAAATGGTTCATGCGTGTAAGGGAACGTGATAAACGAATCACCCCTCCGAGGGATCGAACATGCACTCGAAGCGGGACTAGTATCGAGTCACATGCGGGTGGCTGCGTACCGGCTCTATAGAGCCTCGGTACCCTCTGACCGGCAGATGAGGCCCGCCACCGCCACCCGGGCCCGAATTCAGCGAGGAGCGAACTGAGTGACCGCCGACACGTCCGTGCCGTCAGTGCTGGCCGCCGCCGAGCGCGACGGCTCCAACTACACCGCGCGGCACCTGCTCGTTCTGGAGGGTCTGGAGGCCGTCCGCAAGCGGCCCGGCATGTACATCGGCTCCACCGACAGCCGCGGCCTCATGCACTGCCTGTGGGAGATCATCGACAACTCGGTCGACGAGGCCCTCGGGGGATACTGCTCGAACATCGAGGTCCTGCTCGCCGCCGACGGCTCCGTGCAGGTCGATGACGACGGCCGCGGCATCCCCGTCGACGTCGAGCCGAAGACCGGCCTGTCCGGCATCGAGGTCGTCATGACCAAGCTGCACGCCGGCGGCAAGTTCGGCGGCGGCGCGTACGCGGCCTCCGGCGGTCTGCACGGCGTCGGCGCCTCCGTGGTCAACGCGCTGTCCGCCCGGCTCGACGTCGAGGTCGACCTCCACAGCAGGACCCATGCGATGAGCTTCCGCCGCGGCGTCCCCGGGCAGTTCTCGGGCAAGGGCGCCGACGCCTCCTTCGAGCCGGCGAGCGGCCTGACCAAGGGCAAGAAGATCCCCAAGACCAGGACGGGCACCCGCATCCGCTTCTGGCCGGACCGGCAGATCTTCCTCAAGGACGCCGAGCTGTCCCTCGACGACCTGCACGCGCGCGCCCGGCAGACCGCCTTCCTCGTGCCCGGCCTCACCCTCGTCGTGCGCGACGAGCGCTCCGCCGACAAGGGCGAGCACACCACGGAGACCTTCCGCTACGACGGCGGGATCAGCGAGTTCTGCGAGTTCCTCGCCCCCGACCGGCCCGTCTGCGACGTGCTGCGGCTGTCCGGGCAGGGGACGTTCAAGGAGACCGTCCCGGTGCTCGACGACCGCGGGCACATGACGCCGACCGAGGTCACCCGCGACCTCGGCGTCGACATCGCGCTGCGCTGGGGCACCGGGTACGACACCACCATCCGCTCCTTCGTCAACATCATCGCCACGCCCAAGGGCGGCACCCACGTCACCGGCTTCGAGCGCTCCCTGACCCGCACGGTCAACGACGCCCTGCGCAGCCTGAAGCTGCTGCGCGTCGCCGAGGACGACATCGTCAAGGACGACGCGCTGGAGGGCCTGACCGCCGTGGTCACGGTCCGGCTCGCCGAGCCGCAGTTCGAGGGCCAGACCAAGGAGGTGCTGGGCACCTCGGCGGCGTCCCGGATCGTCGCCCAGGTCGTCACCAAGGAGCTGAAGGCGTTCCTGACGTCCACCAAGCGCGACGCCAAGCAGCAGGCGCGCGCGGTGCTGGAGAAGGCCGTGGCCGCGGCCCGTACGCGCATCGCCGCCCGGCAGCACAAGGAGGCGCAGCGCCGCAAGACCGCGCTGGAGTCCTCCTCGCTGCCCGCCAAGCTCGCGGACTGCCGCAGCGACGACGTGGAGCGCTCCGAACTGTTCATCGTCGAGGGCGACTCCGCGCTGGGCACGGCCAAGCTCGCGCGCAACTCCGAGTTCCAGGCCCTGCTGCCGATCCGCGGCAAGATCCTCAACGTCCAGAAGGCGTCCGTCGCGGACATGCTGAAGAACGCCGAGTGCAGCGCGATCATCCAGGTGATAGGGGCCGGCTCGGGGCGGACGTTCGACATCGACCAGGCCCGCTACGGCAAGGTGATCTTCCTCGCCGACGCCGACGTCGACGGCGCGCACATCCGCACCCTGCTGCTCACCCTCTTCCAGCGCTACATGCGCCCGATGGTCGAGGAGGGCCGGGTCTTCTCCGCGGTGCCGCCGCTGCACCGCATCGAGCTGATCCAGCCCAAGAAGGGCCAGGACAAGTACATCTACACGTACTCGGACACCGAGCTGCGCGAGACCCTGCTCGACCTGCAGCGCAAGGGCACGCGCTTCAAGGACTCCATCCAGCGCTACAAGGGCCTCGGCGAGATGGACGCCGACCAGCTCGCGGAGACCACGATGGACCCGCGGTACCGCACGCTGCGGCGGATCAACATCAGCGACCTGGAGGCCGCCGAGCAGGTGTTCAACCTGCTGATGGGCAATGAGGTCGCCCCCCGCAAGGAGTTCATCACCAACTCGGCGGCCACCCTGGACCGTTCCCGGATCGACACCTGAGGCACACGGGACGCGCTCCCGTCCCGTGGGGGATGGGACGGGAGCCCGCGCCGGCGGCCCGGAGGGAGAGAGTGCGGGTCAGTCCTGGCCGGGCCAGGCGGGGCAGTCCTCCCACTCGGTGTCCCAGCCGGAGTTGCCGCCGTCGGTCAGCGTGAAGGTGCCGCTGCCCTCGGGGTACGGGCAGTTGCAGACGCCGGCCACGCCGACGTCCGTCGCGGTGACGCTGCCGGCGGTCACCTCGCCCTGCGTCTCGGCCTGCACGACGACGCTGCCGACGCCGGCCACGGTGGCGCCGTCGATCGTGACGTTCTGCACGGCCTTGCCCGTACCGCCGCCGGAGACGAACTCGAAGGCGCTCCACGGGCTGTCGGTGACGACGGTGTCCGTGATGTTCACATCTGCCTCGTGCCGCTGCCAGGGCGTTGGTGTCCCGGATGCGGTTGTTCTCGACGGTGATGTCGGTGCCGCCGCAGTCAGCCAGAGCCCGAGCCGGGCGCGGCGAAGAGCACCGCGGCGGCGGACGCGGACGCGGCCAGTGTGATCCTTCCTGTGCGTGGGTCGGCGGCCTGGCCGCGCGGAGCGCAGCCGGGTCAGGTGCGCAGCCAGACCGCCGTGTCCCGGGGCAGCCGCCCGCCGTCCAGGGGGCCGCTGCCGATCAGGACGCTTCGGTGGGCCGGGAGCGGCACGGGCTCCGCGGCGAGGTTGACGACGCAGGCGAACGCGTCTGAACGGGCGAAGGACAGCACGCCCGCGGGGGCGTCGAGCCAGCGCATCGGCCCGTCGCCGAGCCCCGGCTCGGCGCGGCGCAGCCGCAGCGCGTCGCGGTACAGGCGCAGCATTGAGCCCGGGTCGTACTCCTGGTGCTCGACGGCGTACGCGCCCCAGCCCGCCGGCTGCGGGAGCCACGGTCCGCCCGCCGCGGCGCCGTCGCCGCTCGCGCGCGCGGGGCCGTCGCCGCCGCTGCGGCCGTCCGCGTCCACCGGGTCGCTGAACCCGTACGCCGCTCCGCCGGGCCGCCACGGCAGCGGCACCCGGCAGCCGTCCCGGCCGGGGTCGCGGCCCTCGGAGCGGAAGTGCATCGGGTCGACGATCCGGTCCCGCGGCACCTCCGCCTCCGGCAGGCCCAGCTCCTCGCCCTGGTAGAGGTAGACGGAGCCGGGCAGGGCGAGCGAGAGCAGCGCCGCGGCGCGCGCCCTGCGGGTGCCGCGCACCGGGTCGGTCGGGGTGCCGAAGCGCTTGGCGGCGAAGTCGAAGCCGGTGCCCGGGTCGGCGTCGTCGCGGCCGTAGCGGGTGACGGTACGGGTGACGTCGTGGTTGCACAGCACCCATGTCGCGGGCGCGCCGACCGGCGCGTGGTACGCGAGCGTGGTGTCGATGGACGCGCGCAGCTCGCCGGCGTCCCAGGGGCGGGCGAGGAAGTCGAAGTTGAACGCGGTGTGCAGCTCGTCGGGGCGCAGGTAGCGGGAGAAGCGCTCCGGCTCGGGCACCCACAGCTCGCCGATGAGCACGCCGTCGTACTCGTCGGCGATGGCCCGCCAGGAGCGGTAGATTTCGTGCAGCTCGTCGCGGTCGACGTACGGGCTGGGCGTGCCGCACGGGTCGTCCTCGTCCCAGTCGGGCAGCACGGGGTCCTTGGCGAGCAGGGCGGCGGAGTCGATGCGAACGCCCGCCGCGCCGCGCTCGAACCAGAAGCGCAGCACCTCCTCGTGTTCCCGGCGCACCGCCGGGTGGGCCCAGTTGAGGTCCGGCTGCCGTTCGGAGAACAGGTGGAGGTACCAGTCGCCGTCGGCGTGCCGGGTCCAGCACGCGCCGGCGAACTGGGATGACCAGTTGTTCGGCGGCAGCTCGCCGCCGGGGCCGCGGCCGGGGCGGAAGTGGAACAGCTCGCGCTCCGGGCTGCCGGGCCCGGCGGCCAGCGCGGCGCGGAACCAGCGGTGGGCGTCGGAGACGTGGTTGGGCACGACGTCGACGATCGTGCGGATGCCGAGGGCGCGGGCCTCGGCGATCAGCTTCTCGGCCTCGTCGAGGGTGCCGAACGCCGGGTCGACCGCCCGGTAGTCGGCGACGTCGTAGCCGCCGTCGGCCATCGGTGAGACGTACCACGGGGTGCACCAGATGGCGTCCACGCCCAGCTCGGCGAGGTACGGCAGCCTGGCGCGGAGGCCGGCGAGGTCGCCGGTGCCGTCGCCGTCGCCGTCGGCGAAGCTGCGTAGGTAGACCTGGTAGATGGCGGCGTCGCGCCACCAGCTCGTATCCGACACTGAATCCCCCACAGGAAATCCCTACTGGTTCAGGACGAGGGCCCTTACCGTCAGCCCTTGAGGCCGCCGGCGGTCAGGCCGTGCATGATGTTGCGCTGGAAGACGAGGAAGACCACCAACGTGGGCACCGAGGCGATCGCGAGGGCCGCGACGAGCTGGTTCTCCGGAACGCTCGCGGACAGCGAGTAGATGCCGACGTTGAGCGTCTGCTTCGACGGGTCGGGCAGGGTGAGCATCGGCCAGAGGAAGTCCTTCCACACGGCGACGACCGCGAAGATCGAGACGACGCCGAGGATCGGCCGGGACATCGGCAGGACGACGGAGCGCAGCGTGCGCAGCGGTGCGGCGCCGTCCATGGCGGCGGCGTCCATCAGCTCCCGGGGGATGGAGTCGAAGAAGCGCTTGAGCAGGAAGATGTTGAAGGCGTTGGCGACCGACGGCAGCCAGATCACCCACGGCGAGTTGATGAGGTTGCGCTCCACCACCGGCACGTCGAGGACGGTGAGGTACTGCGGTACGACGAGCACCGTCGCCGGGATCATCAGCGTCGCGAGCATGGCGCCGAGGACGACCTTGCCGAGTACGGGGCGGAGCTTGGAGAGCGAGTACGCCGCGGCCACGTCGAAGACGAGCTGGAAGGCCAGCGCGCCGAACGCGTACACGCAGGTGTTGAGGAGCAGTTGGGACAGGTCCAGCACGCTCCACGCCTCGGAGTAGTTGTCCGGCTGCGCCTCGCCCGGGACGAGCGTCGGCGGTGTCTGCGCGAACTCCTGGGTGGACTTCAGCCCGCTGGTGACCATCCAGTACAGCGGTCCGATGAACACCAGCGTGAAGACCGCCATGACCAGGGTGAACGCGGTCCAGTACAGGACCTTGCCGCGCGGCCTGGCCAGCGCCGCCGGCGAGATCAGCGTCCGTTGTGATGCTGCCGTGTCGGGCATGTCGGATCTCCGGCTTCAGTCTTCGCTGCTGCGGTCGATGCGGACGAACGCGGCCGAGAAGGCGGCCAGCAGCACCATCAGCACGAGCCCGAGGGCGGCGGCGCTGCCGTAGTTGTTGAAGGTGAAGGCGTACTGGTAGATGAGCTGGACGACGGTGAGCGTCGAGTTCTCCGGGCCGGCGCCGCCGGTGAGCAGGAACGGCTCCACGAAGACCTGCATCGTGGCGATGATCTGCATCAGCAGCATCAGCGACAGGATGAGCCGGGTCTGCGGGACGGTGACGTGCCAGATCTTGCGGAACAGCCCGGCGCCGTCCAGCTCCGCGGCCTCGTACAGCTCGCCGGGGATGCCCTGCAGCGCGGCCAGGTAGATCAGCGTGGCGGCGCCCATGTTCATCCAGGTGGCGGCGATGACGACGGACAGCATCGCGGTGTCGGCCGACTGCAGCCAGTCCTGCGCGGGCAGGCCGAAGGTCTCCAGGATGCGGTTGAAGAGCCCGTGGCCCGGGTCGTAGAAGTACTTGAAGAGCAGCACCGAGGCGACCGGCGGCAGCATCACCGGCAGGTACACCAGGATCCGCAGGTACGCGCGGCCGTGCCGGAGTTCGTTCAGCACGATCGCGACCGCGAACGGCACGGCGAAGCCGAGGAGCAGCGCGAGGCCGGTGAAGAGGAACGTGTTGCGCCACGCCTCCCAGAAGGCGGGGTCGTTCACGATGTAGCTGAGGTTCGACCAGCCTGCCCAGACGGTCTCGCCGTCCTCGTTCTTCTGGAAGGCCAGGATGAACTCCCTGACCATCGGATACCAGGAGAAGAGACCGAAGCAGAGCACGGCGCCGAGGAGGAAGCCGTGGGCGGTCAGGTTGCGGCGCAGCGCGCGGCCGAAGTCCTCGCGGCCGGCGCGCCGCCGGCCGGCGGGCCGCCCGGCGGACCGGGCGGCCGGCCGGGACAGGGTGGGCGCCGCCATGGCTACTGGTTCTCGAGGACCTGGTTGACCTGGTCCTCGGCGGTGTCGAGCAGGCCGGCCGGGTCGGCGTCCTCGTTGGTGAGCACGCCGGACATCACCGTGTCCAGGACCTTGTAGATCTCCTGGGCCTTGGGCGGCTCGGCGCGGCCCGGGACGGGGTTGTCACGGAACGGCTGGAAGTTCTCGACCGGCATCGTGGAGTGCGCGGCGCGCAGCTTGTCGTCCTGCTGCTTGCTCTGGCCCTTCCAGAAGTCCGGCTGCGGCAGCCCGACGGGCAGCCCGTCCGCCTTCGTACGCTCCCACGCGAACTGGCCCTCGCCGGGGGTGAGGAACTTGAAGTTCAGCCAGGCGATGGCGGCCTTGATCTGGTCGGGTGAGCTGCCCTTCTTGATCATGTAGTCGTTGCCGCCGAAGAGGGTCGCCTCGCCGCCGGGCATCGGGCCCATGCCGTAGTCGGCGTAGTCGCCGCCCAGTTGCTGGACCATGTACGTGATGTCGTCGGGCGCGGCGAGGAACATGCCGAGCTTGCCGGACGCCATCTGCTTCTGCAGGTCGCCCCACTTGAGCAGCTGGGTCCTGCCCATGCTGTCGTCCTCCCAGCGCATCGCGTGGAGGTTCTCGACGTACTCGGCGCCCGTCGCGTCGTTGAACGCCGCCTCGGTGCCGTCCGCGGAGACGATGTCGCCGCCGAGGCCGTACATGGCGGCGGTGAAGTGCCAGCCGCCGTTGTTGCCGGCGCTGTACTCGCCGAAGCCGCTGATGCCGTCGCCGAGGCCGGCGATGGCCTTGGCGGCGGTACGGACCCCGTCCCAGGACGTCGGGGGCTTGTCGGGGTCGAGGCCGGCCTCCTCGAAGAGCTTGCGGTTGATCAGCAGGCCCATGGTGTAGTTGCTGGTGGGCAGCCCGTAGAGCTTGCCGTCCTGCTTGAGCACGTCGAGGACCTGCGGGTCGATGTCCGCGAGCGCCGGTACGGTCTCCTCGCTGACGTACGCGGTGATGTCCGCGGCGCCGTCGTTGTCCAGCACCTGCTGCAGGTCGGTGAAGTACGTGTAGAAGGCGTCCGGTTGGGACCTGGCCTTGAGCATGGCCGTGAACCGGGGCGGCTCCAGGCAGGGGTCGGTCTGCTTCCCCTCGACCGTGACGTTCGGGTACTTCTTCCGGAAGGCCGCTAGGTCTTCGTTCCACTCCTTCAGCTCGGCCTTCTCGGCCGCCGGCGGCATGCAGTCGATCGTCAGGGTGACCTCGGTCTCCGGGTCCAGCGGGGCGGCGGCGTCGGCCGGCTCGGCCGCGTCGTCCTCGTCCTCGGCGGAGCTGGAGGTGCCGCAGGCGGCGACGAGCGCCAGGGTGGCGCTGACGGCGAGGGCGGCGCTGGTACGGCGGAACCCGGTTCGTCTCATCTCGGTGACCCCTCTGGGCAGGAGCGGGAAGCCACGGCTGCACGCCGCCGTGGCGCGCACACTCAACCACCGTCGACAGGACTCCGCAAGATATCGCGCAGAGATTGCAAGAAAGAGACTAAGGAATGGAGATCCTTCACTGCGCCGGGCCGGTGGAGCCGCGCACCACCAACTCGGGCTCGAACAGCAGCTCGTCGGCGGCCACCGGGGCGCCGCCGATCTGCGCCGACAGCAGCTCGACCGCGGCCCGGCCCATCGACTCGATCGGCTGGCGCACGGTCGTCAGCGGCGGCGCCGTGCAGTTCATGAACGCCGAGTCGTCGTACCCCACCACCGACACGTCCCCCGGCACGTCAAGACCGCGCCGCCGCACCGCCCTGATCACCCCGAGCGCGAGCGGGTCGCTGGCGCACACGAAGCCCGTCACGCCGTCCGCCAGCATCCGCGCCGCGGCGGCCTGCCCGCTCTCCAGTGAGTACTGCGCCCGCGCCACCCGCGACGCCGGCAGCTCCAGGCCCGTCTCCCGCGCCAGTTCCCCGGCGGCGGCGAGCTTGCGGGCCGAGGGCACGTGGTCCGCGGGGCCCAGCACCATCCCGATGCGGCGGTGCCCGAGCGACGCCAGGTGGCGCCACGCCTGCTCGACGGCCACCGCGTCGTCGCAGGAGACGCTGGGGAAGCCCAGGTCCTCGATGGCGGCGTTGATCAGCACCACCGGGATGCGGCGCTCGGCCAGCCTGCGGTAGTGCTCGTGCGGCGCGGCGGACTGCGCGTACTGGCCGCCGGCGAACACCACGCCGGAGACCTGCTGTTGCAGCAGCAGGTCGACGTACGCGGCCTCGGAGACGCCGTTCTTGGTCTGGGTGCACAGCACCGGGGTCAGGCCGAGCTGGGCCAGTGCGCCGCCGACCACCTCGCCCAGCGCGGGGAAGATCGGGTTCTGCAGCTCGGGCAGCACCAGGCCGACCAGCCGGGCGCGCTCGCCGCGCAGTTGCGTGGGCCGTTCGTAGCCGAGCACGTCGAGGGCCGACAGCACGGCCTGCCGGGTCGCCTCCGACACGCCGGGCTTTCCGTTCAGCACGCGGCTGACGGTGGCCTCGGAGACCCCCACCTTCTTGGCAACCTCAGCAAGTCGTCGAGTCATGGACGCAAGATTAGCGCAAGAAACGCAAACTACTTGCGGCGGGTGGGGCCCGGTCTGGACGGTCCGGCCCGCGGCCACGGTACGTCAGGGCAGTGAGCGTACGCGGCGGGCGGCGGCTCCACGGGGCCCGCGGGAGACCGGAGTGCCACCGGGACGGACGGGCCCCGCGGGACGGGAGGTTGAACAACGGTTAGGCTCACCTTCGTGAGTACGTGCGCGACCGCCTCCGGAGAGCTGGCCGAACCGCTCGCCGGGACCGCGGCCGTCGCGGCGACCTGGCTGCTCGTCGAGCAGACCGGCCCGTGGGGGAACGCGGCGCTGACCCAGAGCCATCTCGATCCCGAGGTCGGCCGTGCCCTGGAGGAGCGCGCGGCGGGCACCGGTGTGCGCGTCGCGCTCATCCGCCGGCCCGGCCGGCACGCCGACGTCCACCGCCCCGCCAGCCGCCGCGTCCTCGCCGCCCACACCGCCCCCGGCGGCATCTGGATCCACGCCGCCGACGCAGGCGACCCCGCGCACCTCCTCGACCTCGACTTCGCCGCCCTCGGCCGCGGCGAGCACGACGGCTTCGACGCCGCCCTCGGCGCCGGCCCCTACCGCGCCGGTCCGCCCCCCGCGCCCTGGGGGCCCGGGGAGCCCCGGGGTCCGCTGCCGCTCGTGTTCGTCTGCACCAACGGCCGGCGCGACCGCTGCTGCGCGCTGCTCGGCCGGCCCCTCGCCGCCGCCCTGCACGCCGCCGCGGCCACCGAGACCTGGGAGATCACCCACATCGGCGGCCACCGCTTCTCGCCCACGCTGCTGGTACTCCCGCACGGCTACGCCTACGGCCGCATGACCCCGCACGCCGTCAAGGAGATAGTCGAGTCGCTCGCCTCCGGGCTGGTCGTCCCCGACGGCTGCCGCGGGCGCTCCACCTGGGAGCGCCCCGGGCAGGCGGCGGAGCTGGCGGTGCGCCGGCTGACCGGCGCGTACGGCGCCGACGACCTCGCCGTCGTACGCACCGAACGCGACGGCGACGACTGGCAGGTGACCCTTGCGCACCGCGACGGGCGCGCCTGGGACGTGCCCGTCTCCCCGCGCGCCGCCGCGGTGGCCACGCCGGCGAGCTGCGGCGCCGCGCCGGTGGCTCAGACGCACATGGCCGCGGGGACGCCGCGCCCGCGCCCGTAGCCGAGGACGCGTCGGGGGAGAGCGCCCCCGGCGTCCAGGACGCTACGCGGCCCCCGCCCCGGTCAGCGCCCGGACGAGCCAGGCGACGAGGAAGCCGACGGAGTACAGCACGCCGTCGTAGCCGTAGAGCGCGATAAAGCCCGAGATGCCGAGGAAGGAGGCGCCGGACAGGTAGTCACCGGAGATGGCGAAACCGTTCTCCATGGGGGTGAACAGCCGGCCGCCGGCGTAGAACTCCTCCGGCGAGCCGTGCCGCCGCCGGCCGGCCCACAGCGTGATGGCCAGCGTCAGCGCCACGAACGCGCAGAACAGCAGCAGCGCGAGCTTCTGGTGCTCCCCGGTCACCGGCCCGGCTCCCGCCGCTGGTTCCCGCGGGTGCCGGCCCGGCCCCGGTCGTCCGGGCAGCCCGCCGCGCGGCGGGTCCGCATGGCGACGTCCCAGCGCAGGTCGAACGCGGCGGGGTCGCGGCGCAGCCGGGCGTGCCGGGCGTACGCCCAGGTGAGCAGGAACGTCGTCGCGAACTGGCCGAGGGCGGCGAGCAGCGCGGCGTTGACCGGGCCGGCGACCTGGCGGCCCATCAGGCCGGGGGCGGCGGTGGCCGTGACGACGTAGGCCAGGTACCAGGCGAGGAACACGAGCACGGCCGGCACGACGAACCGGCGGTACCGGCCGCGTACGCGCTGGAACTCGGGGCCGGCGTGGACGGCGAGGTACACGTCGTCACCGGTCTCGCCCCTCTCACCGGTCTCGCCGGTCTCGGCGGCCCGGGGCGGTGGCGGCGCGGGCGGGTCGGGCTCCGCGTCCCACCCGTCCCAGCCCCAGCCGGGGGCCGGGGCGGCGGGCGCGTAGAACTGCTCCCTCCGGTCGGTCGGTGCCGACCGGGCCGGCCAGGGCGACACGTCCGGCCTGCCGGACCAGTCCGGCAGGCCGGACCACGGATCGTGGGGCAGGGCTGGCGGGGCCCCCTCGGGCTCCTGGGTCGTGTTCACCGGGGTGCTCCCCTCGTTCGGCGGGCTTGCCGGCTCACCAAACTGGCAACGGGGGGAGATCGCAGACGGGGCATTCCCGGCCTTTCACACCTTCAGGTGAACCGCCCTGGCGATCTCCGCTTCCTGGGCGTTGCCTCCCGTGCACACGACCGCGACGCGCTGTCCCGCGAAGGCGTCCGGGTGCGTGTACAGCGCCGCGAGCGCCGCGGCGCCCGCGCCCTCTGCCAGCGTGTGCGCGTCGCGCATCAGGCCGGCCTGGGCGAGGGCGATCGCCTCGTCCTCGACGAGGAGGAAGTCCGCGAGCCCGGCGCGCATCAGCGCCTGCGGCAGTGCGAATCCGGTGCCGGTGGCCAGGCCCTCCACGCGGGTGCGGTTGGGCCGTTCGACGATGCGGTCCGCGCGCCACGACTCGTACGCTGCCGGGGAGGCCGCGGACTGCACCGCGACGACCCGGCAGCCGGGGGCGACGGCCGCCGCCACCAGGCACGCGGCGGCGGCACCGCTGCCGCCGCCGACCGGAACGATCACCGTGTCCAGGTCCGGCGCCTGCTCGAACAGCTCCAGGTACGCGGTGGCCACCCCGGCGATGATCTCAGGCTCGTCCGCGGCGCTGACCAGCCGGGCGCCCCGCTCGGCGGCCAACCGCGCGGCGTACGGGCGGGCTTCGTCGAAGGTCGCGCCGTGCTCGACCAGCTCCGCGCCCAGGGCGGTGACGGCGCGCGCCTTGCCCGGGTTGGGGCGCTCCGGCATCACGATCGTGCACGGCGCGCCGTGCCGGGCCGCGGCGTAGGCGAGCGACTGGGCGTGGTTGCCTGTGGAGTAGCCCACGATGCCGCGGGCGCGCTCCGCGTCGCTCATCGACGCGAGCAGGGCGAGGCCGCCGCGTACCTTGAACGCGCCCGTCGGCTGGGTGTTCTCGTGCTTGACCAGCAGGGCCGCGGCCGAGCCCCGGTCCAGCGCGGGGTACGACCACAGCGGGGTGGGCGGCAGCACGTCGCGGATCAGCCGGCGGGCGAGCAGGGCGTCGGTGACGGTCGGAGTCCTCATGGCCCCACGCTGGCAGCCGGCGGTCTCCGGGTCCAGCGAATAGATCACGCCGCCCCGACGCCCCGGACCCCGCGGCGCCCTGTCTCGTACGACGCCCCGGGCCTACACCGGACCCGCGACAGCCGTCACCTGCTTCGCCAGCGGCGTCCCCGAACCGTCCCGGCGCGGGTCCGGCTCCGGCAGCTCCACCGGGCCGCCCGTGCGCCCCGCCGCGCGGGCCGGCACCGGCCCCGCCCAGGCGAACGTCAGGCAGTCCTCGCCCTTCAGGAACCGCTGGCAGCGCACGCCGCCCGTGGCCCGCCCCTTCCGCGGGAACTGGTCGAACGGGGTCAGCTTCGCCGTCTGCACCCACGCCCCGTCCAGCGCCCCCGTGGAGCCCGCGACCGTCAGCACCGCCGCGTCCGCCGCCGGATCGACCACGTGGAACGCGACGACCTTCGCCCCCGCGCCCAGCTTCACGCCCGCCATGCCGCCCGCCGGCCGCCCCTGCGGCCGTACCTGTCCCGCCTGGTAGCGCAGCAACTGCGCGTCGCTGGTGACGAACACGAGGTCCTCCTCGCCGGTGCGCAGCTCCGCCGCGCCGACGATCCGGTCGCCGTCCTTGAGCGAGATGACCTCCAACTCCTCCTTGTTCGCCGGGTAGTCCGGCACGACGCGCTTCACCACGCCCTGCTCCGTGCCCAGCGCCAGCCCCGGCGAGGACTCGTCGAGCGTCGTGAGGCAGATGACCTGCTCGTCGTCCGCCAGCGTCAGGAACTCCGAGAGAGCCGCGCCGCCCGCCAGGCTGGGCCGGGCCGCGGTCTCCGGCAGCACCGGCAGGTCGATCACCGACACCCGCAGCAGCCGCCCCTGCGACGTCACCGCCCCGATGTGCGCCCGCGACGTCGTCGGCACGGCGGAGACGATCACGTCGTGCTTGACGCGCTTCGCCGGTGCCGGTTCGCCGAAGGGATCGCCGTTGGCGGTACGGGCCAGCAGCCCCGTGGACGACATCAGCACCCGGCACGGGTCGTCGGACATCTCCAGCGGCACCGCCGCCGCCGGCTCCCCGCCGGCCTCCAGCAGCACCGTGCGGCGCTCGGTGCCGTACTTCTTCGCCACCGCCGACAGCTCCCCGGACACCAGCTTGCGCAGCTCCGCGTCCGACTCCAGGATCCGCGTCAGCTCGGCGATCTCCGCCGTCAGCCGGTCCCGCTCCGCCTCCAGCTCCAGCCGGTCGAACTTCGTCAGCCGGCGCAGCGGCGTGTCCAGGATGTACTGCGTCTGGGTCTCGGAGAGCGAGAAGTGGGCGATCAGCCGCTCCTTGGCCTGCGCGGCGTTCTCACTGCCGCGGATGATGCGGATGACCTCGTCGATGTCGAGCAGCGCGACGAGCAGGCCCTCCACCAGGTGGAGCCGGTCGCGGCGCTTGGTGCGCCGGAACTCGCTGCGCCGCCGCACCACCGTGAAGCGGTGGTCGAGGAAGACCTCAAGCAGCTCCTTCAGGCCCAGCGTGAGCGGCTGGCCGTCGACGAGCGCGACGTTGTTGATGCCGAAGGTCTCCTCCATCGGCGTCAGCTTGTACAACTGCTCCAGCACGGCCTCCGGGTTGAAGCCGTTCTTCACCTCGAAGACCAGCCGCAGGCCGTGCTCGCGGTCGGTGAGGTCCTTCAGGTCGGCGATGCCCTGCAGCCGCTTCGCCCCGATGAGGTCCTTGACCTTCGCCCTGATCTTCTCCGGGCCGACGGTGAAGGGCAGCTCGGTGACCACGATGCCCTTGCGGCGCGCGGAGACCTGCTCCACCGTCGCGGTGGCGCGGATCTTGAAGCTGCCGCGGCCCGTCTCGTACGCGTCCCGGATGCCGTCGAGGCCGACGACCCGGCCCCCGGTGGGCAGATCGGGGCCCGGCACGTACCGCATCAGGGTCTCCAGGTCGGCGCCCGGGTGCCGGATGAGGTGCCGCGCGGCGGCGATGACCTCGCCGAGATTGTGCGGCGGCATGTTGGTCGCCATCCCGACCGCGATCCCGGAAGCGCCGTTCACCAGCAGGTTCGGAAACGCGGACGGCAGCGCGACGGGCTCCTGCTCGCTGCCGTCGTAGTTGGGGGCGAAGTCGACGGTGTCCTCGTCGATCGACTCCACCATGAGCGTCGCGGCGGGCGCGGGGCGGCACTCGGTGTAGCGCATGGCCGCGGGCGGGTCGTCGTTGCCGAGGGAGCCGAAGTTGCCGTGGCCGTCGACCAGCGGCAGGCGCATCGAGAACGGCTGCGCCATGCGCACCAGCGCGTCGTAGATGGCGGTGTCGCCGTGCGGGTGCAGCCGGCCCATCACCTCGCCGACGACGCGCGCGCACTTGACGTACGACCGCTCGGGGCGCAGGCCCATCTCGTTCATCTGGTGCAGGATGCGGCGGTGTACGGGTTTCAGGCCGTCGCGGGCGTCGGGGAGCGCGCGGGAGTAGATGACCGAGTACGCGTACTCGAGGAAGGAGCCCTGCATCTCGTCCACGACGTCGACGTCGAGGATCCGCTCTTCGAACTCCTCTGGCGGCGGGGCACTGCTTCTGCGGCGGGCCATCTCGGCTGCTGCTCCTCATCGACTGGTTACGGGCTCGTTCACGGGCGGTCGGCGTGCGCCCCCATTGTGGACCCACGCGCCGACAACGCCGACCACGACCCGGCGCACTGCCCCCGGCATACAGTGGGGGCGCGACACCGGATGTCCGGTGTCCCGCGTACAGCAGCGATCGAAGGGACTCCATGCCCATGGGTCAGACGGCCACCCCGCAGGCCAACTCAGGCGGACTGACACTGGAAGAACACCGCCTGGACAACGGGCTGCGGGTCATCCTCTCCGAGGACCCTCTCACGCCCGTCGCCTCGGTGTGCATCTGGTACGACGTGGGCTCACGCCACGAGGTGGCCGGCCGCACCGGCCTGGCCCACCTCTTCGAGCACCTCATGTTCCAGGGCTCGGCCCAGGTCTCCGGCAACGGCCACTTCGAACTGGTGCAGTCCGCCGGCGGCTCGCTCAACGGCACCACCAGCTTCGAGCGCACCAACTACTTCGAGACCATGCCGGCCCACCAGCTCGAACTGGCGCTGTGGCTGGAGGCCGACCGGATGGGCTCGCTGCTCACGGCGCTGACCCAGGAGAGCCTGGACAACCAGCGCGACGTGGTGAAGAACGAGCGCCGGCAGCGGTACGACAACGTCCCGTACGGCACGGCGTTCGAGAAGCTCGCCTCGCTGACGTACCCCGAGGGACACCCGTACCACCACACGCCGATCGGCTCGATGGCCGACCTGGACGCGACCTCGCTCGCGGACTGCCAGGCGTTCTTCCGCACGTACTACTCGCCGAGCAACGCGGTGCTCTCCGTCGTCGGCGACATCGACCCCGCGCAGACGCTGGCCTGGGTGGAGAAGTACTTCGGCACCATCCCCGCGCACGAGGGCAAGCAGCCCCCGCGCGACGGCTCGCTGCCCGACACCCTCGGCGGCGCGCGGCGCGTGCCGCTCGCCGAAGAGGTGCCGTCGCGGGCGCTGATGGCCTCGTACCGGCTGCCCGAGGACGGCACCCGCGAGGCCGACGCCGCGGACCTGGCCCTGACCATCCTCGGCGGCGGCGAGTCCTCGCGGCTCTACAACCGCCTGGTGCGCCGCGACCGGCTCGCCGTCGCGGCCGGCTTCGGGATGCTGCGGCTCGCCGGCGCGCCGTCGCTCGGCTGGCTGGACGTCAAGGCGTCCGGCGGCGTCGAGGTGCCCGCCATCGAGACCGCCGTCGACGAGGAGCTGGCCCGCTTCGCCGAACAGGGGCCCACCTCCGAGGAGATGGAGCGGGCGCAGGCGCAGTTGGAGCGCGAGTGGCTGGACCGGCTGGCGACCGTCGGCGGCCGGGCGGACGAGTTCTGCCGCTTCGCCGTGCTCTTCGGCGACCCGAAGCTCGCGCTCGGCGCGGTCGAGCGGATCCTCGGCGTCACCGCCGCGGAGGTGCAGGCCGTCGCCAAGGCGCGGCTGATCCCGGAGAACCGCGCGGCTCTCGTGTACGAGCCCACGGCGCCGGCCGACGCCGATGCCGACGACACCACCGGCGCCGCGGGCACCGAGGAAGACGAGGTTCAGGCGTGACCGCCGAGACGACCAGCACGACCATGAGCTTCCACCCCCGCCCGCAGGGCGGCGAGGCGCGGCCCTGGGCGTTCCCGGCCCCGGACCGCGCCACCCTCGCCAACGGGCTCACGGTGCTCACCTGCCACCGCCCCGGCCAGCAGGTCGTCGCCGTCGAGGTGTGCCTGGCCGCGCCGCTGGACGCCGAGCCAGCGGGTCTGGACGGCGTCGCCATGATCATGGCGCGGGCGTTCTCCGAGGGCACGGACACCCACACCGCCGAGGAGTTCGCCGCCGAGCTGGAGCGCTGCGGCGCCACCATGGACGCGCACGCCGACCACCCCGGCGTCCGCGTCTCCCTGGAGGTCCCCGCCTCCCGGCTGCGCCGCGGCCTGACGCTGCTCGCCGACGCGCTGCGCGCGCCCGCCTTCCCGGACGACGAGATCGAGCGGCTGGTCGCCAACCGGCTCGACGAGATCCCGCACGAGCTGGCCAACCCCGGGCGGCGTGCCGCGATGGCGCTGTACGCCGAGCTGTTCGACGCCGGCGACCGGCTCTCCCGCCCCCGCTGGGGCACGGAGGAGTCCGTCGCGCGCATCGACGCCGCGTCCGTACGGGCCTTCTACGACGCGCACGTCCGGCCCGCCACCGCCACCGTTGTTGTGGTCGGCGACCTGACCGGCGCCGACGTCGCCGACGCGCTGGCCGGCACCCTGGGTGCCTGGACCGGCGCTCCCGCCGAGGCCCGCCCGCTGCCGCCGGTGGCCGCCGACGACACCGGCCGGGTCGTCATCGTCGACCGCCCGGGCGCGGTGCAGACGCAACTGCTCGTCGGCCGCGTCGGCGCCGACCGGCACGACGCCGTCTGGCCCGCCCAGATCCTCGGCACGTACTGCCTCGGCGGCACCCTCACCTCCCGCCTGGACGTCGTGCTGCGCGAGGAGAAGGGCTACACCTACGGCGTCCGCGCCTCCGCCCAGCCGCTGCGCTCGCCGGCCGACGGCACCGGCGCCGCGCTGCTGGCCATCGGCGGCTCGGTGGAGACCGACGTGACCGGTCCGGCGCTGGCGGACACCTGGCAGGTGCTGCGCTCGCTGGCCGACGGGCTGACCGACGCCGAGCGGGACGCGGCGGCGGACTTCCTGGTCGGTGTGGCCCCGCTGCGGTACGAGACGTCCGCCGCGGTCGCCGGCACGCTGGCCGACCAGGTCGAGCAGCAGCTCCCGGACGACTACCAGGCCCGGCAGTACGCCCGGCTCGCCGACACCGGCACGGTGGAGGCCACGGCGGCGGTGCTGGGCGCGTTCCCCACGGACCGGCTCGTCACCGTGCTCGTCGGCGACGCGGAGAAGATCGCCGCGCCGGTGCGGGGGCTGGGCATCGGCGAGGTCAGGGTCATCTCCGGCTGATTCTGCGTTCCCGCGTTCCCGAGTTTCGCGGCCCGTAGCGGACCGGAAAGAGCCCGGCGATAGGCAGATTCTCGGGGTCCTCGCAACACCTGATGGCTTACGTGGTCGTCAGTAGATCACGCAGGCGCTCGGCTGGTGTTCTCCAGCCGAGCGTTTTGCGTGGTCGGCGGTTGAGTTGCTGGGCGACGTGTTCGAGGTCTTCTGGGCTGTGGACGGACAGGTCGGTGCCTTTGGGGAAGTACTGCCGCAGCAGGCCGTTGGTGTTCTCGTTCGATCCGCGCTGCCAGGGCGAGTGCGGGTCGCAGAAGTAGACCGGTACTCCCGTGGCCACGGTGATCTG
>NZ_JCANSZ010000014.1:0-146331 GCF_059570535.1 Streptomyces sp. CNP082 | reverse complement strand
GTGTCAACGCCGCCGGTGATCTCACGGGTCTGCTGTGCGATGGTGGACATCGCCGTCCTTTCACCTGATCCGACAAGGGCGGCAGCCACCGGCCGGGCAGGCGGACAAGACAGTGATGGGGCCTCTGGCCAGGCTCTTATGAAGTCACGCCAGCCCGCTCGGTGGATGCACACGAGCGTCTCCCGGCCAGGGCCGACAGATCCCGTTGAGGACCCAAGGTCAGTCAGTCGCTGGGTCAGACCCCGCCGGGAGACGCTCACGAACATCATCACTGTCAGTCGCGGATCAGGGAACGCAGGACGTACTGGAGGATGCCGCCGTTGCGGTAGTAGTCCGCCTCGCCCGGGGTGTCGATGCGGACGACCGCGTCGAACTCGACGCCGGTGTCCGTGGTCACCTTGACCGTCTCGGGGACGGCGCCGTCGTTGAGGGCCGTGATGCCGGTGAAGGAGAAGGTCTCCTCACCCGTCAGGCCCAGCGACTGCGCCGAGGCGCCCGCGGGGAACTGGAGCGGCAGCACGCCCATGCCGATGAGGTTCGAGCGGTGGATGCGCTCGTACGACTCGGCGATCACCGCGCGGACGCCGAGCAGCGCGGTGCCCTTGGCCGCCCAGTCGCGCGACGAGCCGGAGCCGTACTCCTTGCCCGCCAGGACGACGAGCGGGGTGCCGGCCGCGGCGTAGTTCTGGGCCGCGTCGTAGATGAAGGAGACCGGTGCGTCCGCACGGGTGAAGTCGCGGGTGTAGCCGCCTTCCGGCAAGGAGGGGCGGTCAGCGCCGGGGGCGATCTGGTTGCGCAGCCGGATGTTGGCGAAGGTGCCGCGGATCATGACCTCGTGGTTGCCGCGGCGCGAGCCGTAGCTGTTGAAGTCGCGGCGGGTCACGCCGTGCTCGGTGAGGTACTGACCGGCCGGGGTGTCGGCCTTGATGGCGCCGGCCGGCGAGATGTGGTCGGTGGTGACCGAGTCGCCGAGCAGGGCCAGCACGCGGGCGCCCGCGATGTCGTCGACCGGGTCCGGGTCCATGCCCATGCCGTCGAAGTACGGGGGCTTGCGCACGTAGGTGGACTCGGCGTCCCAGGCGAAGGTGTCGCCCGTCGGGATCGGCAGCGCCTGCCACTGCGCGTCGCCGGCGAAGACGTCCTGGTACGACTCGGTGAACATCTCCTCGCCGATCGCGGCGGCGACGACCTGCTCGACCTCCTGCTCGCTCGGCCAGATGTCCTTGAGGTAGACCGGCTTGCCCTCCTTGTCCGTGCCCAGCGGCTCGCGGGTGATGTCCGTCTTCATGGAGCCGGCGAGCGCGTACGCGACGACCAGGGGCGGCGACGCGAGGTAGTTCATCTTCACGTCGGGGTTGATCCGGCCCTCGAAGTTGCGGTTGCCGGAGAGCACCGAGGTGACGGCCAGGTCGTGCTCGTTGACGGCCTTGGAGATCTCCTCCGGCAGCGGTCCCGAGTTGCCGATGCAGGTGGTGCAGCCGTAGCCGACGAGGTTGAAGCCGAGCTTGTCGAGGTACGGGGTGAGGCCGGCCCGGTCGTAGTAGTCCATGACGACCTTGGAGCCCGGCGCCAGCGTGGTCTTCACCCACGGCTTGCGCGTCAGGCCCTTCTCCACCGCCTTCTTCGCCAGCAGCGCCGCGCCGACCATGACGGACGGGTTGGAGGTGTTGGTGCAGGAGGTGATGGCGGCGACGGTGACGGCGCCGTGGTCGAGCTCGAACGCCGTGCCGTCGGCGGCGGTCACCGGGGTGATGCGGGTCGGTACGCCGTTGGAGGTCGCGGGCGCGTCGGAGGCCGGGAAGGACTCCTTGCCGGCCTCGTCGGCGTCCTCGACGTAGTTGCGCACGTCGAGACGGAACTGCTCGGCGGCCTTCGACAGCTCGATACGGTCCTGCGGGCGCTTGGGCCCGGCGAGTGACGGCACGACCGTGGAGAGGTCCAGCTCCAGGTACTCGGAGTACTCCGGCTCGTGCGCCGGATCGTGCCACAGCCCCTGGATTTTGGCGTACGCCTCGACCAGCGCGAGCTGCTGCTCGTCGCGGCCGGTGAGCTTCAGGTACGTGAGGGTCTCGGCGTCGACCGGGAAGATCGCGGCGGTGGAGCCGAACTCCGGCGACATGTTGCCGATCGTCGCGCGGTTGGCCAGCGGGATCTGGGCGACGCCCGCGCCGTAGAACTCGACGAACTTGCCGACGACCCCGTGCTTGCGCAGCATCTCGGTGATGGTCAGCACCAGGTCGGTGGCGGTGGTGCCGGTGGGCAGCTCGCCGGTGAGCTTGAAGCCGACGACGCGCGGGATGAGCATCGAGACGGGCTGGCCGAGCATCGCCGCCTCGGCCTCGATGCCGCCGACCCCCCAGCCGAGCACGCCGAGGCCGTTGACCATGGTGGTGTGGCTGTCGGTGCCGACGAGGGTGTCGGGGTACGCCTTGCCGTCGCGGACCATGACGACGCGGGCCAGGTGCTCGATGTTCACCTGGTGCACGATGCCGGTGCCGGGCGGGACGACCTTGAACTCGTCGAACGCGGTCTGGCCCCAGCGCAGGAACTGGTAGCGCTCGCGGTTGCGCCCGTACTCCAGCTCCACGTTGACCTGGAAGGAGTCCGGGGTGCCGAACTTGTCGGCGATCACGGAGTGGTCGATGACCAGCTCGGCGGGGGCCAGCGGGTTGATCCTGGCGGGGTCGCCGCCCAGGTCCTTGACGGCCTCGCGCATGGTGGCGAGGTCGACGACGCAGGGGACGCCGGTGAAGTCCTGCATGATCACACGGGCCGGCGTGAACTGGATCTCCTGGCTCGGCTGCGCCTGGGAGTCCCAGCCGCCCACGGCCCGGATGTGGCCGGCGGTGATGTTCGCGCCGTCCTCGGTGCGGAGCAGGTTCTCCAGCAGCACCTTCAGGCTGTACGGCAGCCGGGCGGCACCGTCCACCTTGTCCAGCCGGAAGATCTCGTACGACTCGCCGCCCACCTGCAGCGTGCTGCGGGCGTCGAAGCTGTTCGCCGACACGACAGTCTCCTTCGTCATTCGCGTTCCACCGCAATCCTGCCGCTACGTCCGGAGAGGGGCGACTTGAGGGTGGCACCTTCGGCAGATATCTCGATGTCGAGATAAACCTTACTCCATGGGCCTGCCTAGGTGCTCACCCGTGTCGCGCGTGGCCGCGGGTCGCCGGCCGCGCCGTACGGGCGTACGGGCGTACGGGCGTACGGGCGTACGGGCGTCAGGCCGGCTTGCGGGCCACGCCGCCGTACATGGCGATGTGCGAGTTCGGCACCGACTCGCCGATGCCGTCCGGGCGCCAGTGGTGGACCAGCGTCACACCCGGGTCGATCAGCTCCAGTCCGGTGAAGAACCGCTCCGCCTCCGCGCGGTCGCGGATCTGCAGCGGGATGCCCCGCTCGTTGTACTCGCGGCCGACGCCCGCGACCCGCTCGGGGTCGGTGTCGCCGGTGAAGACGGTCAGCGCCAGGAAGCTGCCCGGCGGCAGCGCGTCCAGCAGCCGCGCGACGATGCCCTGCGGGTCGTCCTCGTCGAGGATGAAGTGGACGATGGCGATGAGCGACAGCGCGACGGGCTCGCCGAGGTCGAGCACCCTGTGCAGATGGGGGTCGCCGAGGATGGACTCGGGGTCGCGCAGGTCGGCCTGGATGTAGCCGGTCCTGCCCTGCGCGGTGCTCTGCAGCAGGGCGCGGGCGTGGGCGAGGACGATGGGGTCGTTGTCGACGTAGACCACCCGGCACTCCGGGGCGACCTCCTGGGCCACCTCGTGGAGGTTCGGCGGCGTCGGTATGCCGGTGCCGATGTCGAGGAACTGCCGTACGCCGTAGTCGCGGGCGAGCGTCCTGGTCACCCGGTGCATGAAGACGCGGGTCTGCTTCATGGAGGTCGGCAGGCTGGGCCAGGCCCGCACCGAGGCGTCGCCCGCGGCGCGGTCGGGGGCGTAGTTGTCCTTGCCGCCGAGGAGGTAGTCGTAGACCCGTGCGGAGTGCGGGCGGTCGATGTGCAGGTCGATCTCGGGCTCGTCGTCGCCGGCTGATGCGTTCATGCGGTGCGGTCACCTTTCTCGTCGTACGCGTCTGTCGTCGTACGCGGTCGTCAGGCCGGGCACGTGCCGTCCGGGCCCTGGAAGGTCCGGTACAGCCGCGGCCGGTCGGCGCTCTCCGGGCGCGGGTACTCGATGATCGGGACCGGCTTGCACACCGGCCAGTTGTCCTTCTCCACGTCGAAGCCGAACTGCCCGCTGGCGCCGTGCACGCAGTCCTGGCACGGGTCGTCGCCCCCGACCACCTTCATGTTGGTGATGGTGTTGTAGACGTCGAGCTTGGACGGCAGCCGGTTCGACTCCCCGCCCTCTGCCGGCTGGCCGAGGTCGGTCAGCGCGGTCTCGACGGCCTGGGTGAGCACCACGAACGCGTCGTGGTGCATGATTGCGTACCCGTCGTCGAGCGCGGCCCCCGGCAGCCCGCTGACCTTCGCGAACCCGTCGGCGAAGGTGGTGAAGCGCTCGCTGGAGCCGTCGCCGGCCCGCCACGAGGGCGCGTCGGTCGCCGCGGCGCCGACGGTGACGACGCGGGCCTCGGCCATGTCGGCGCGTACCTGCTCGGCCTTCAGCCCCTCGGGCAGGCCGGTCGCCACGCGCAGGATGCGGATCTCGGCGTCGAAGTCGTCACACTCCGGCTCGTCGGACAACTGGGTGATCAGATACGGCAGGTCGGAGTCGCGACCGGCGTAGAAGACTGTATCGGCCTCCAGCCGGCAGATGCCCTGCGCGGCCGGGGAGAAGCGCCGCGGCGCGCCCTTGTAGTCGCCCATGATGCCGACGAAGGAGGAGCTGCGGTTCTCCAGCTGGTACTCCTCGCCGAACTCCAGGCGCATGTTGTCGCGGGTGTTGGCGACGTAATCGTCCTCCTTGCGCGAGTCCCAGACGAGGTAGCCCGAGGGCTTGCCGGGCCGTGTGCCCGGGTGTTCGTCGAGGTAGTCGGCGAGCGCGGCGACGGATTCTATGTTGGACGGCGCCGACTTGAAGAGCGTGTCGCCGCGGATCTCGGGTGAGCTGAGCACGCCGGAGACGGCCGGTATGTCGGCCTCCGACAGCGCCTCGGCGGCGTCCTCGGTGTCCTGCTCGCTGTTGGGCAGGCCGACCACGCCGACGAGCGGGGAGTCCTGGTTGGTCGGCGCCCGGTCGGTGGTGAGCGCGGCGAGCGCGGCGACCGCGGGCCGCCACTGCGACAGGTCCTTGCCGACGTTGGCCAGCAGGAGCTGGTAGTTGACGCCCGGCTCGCGGTTCGCGGTGAGCTGCGCGGTGAGCACGCCGGCGAGGGTGTTCTGCACGACCTCGGGGGTCATCGCGCTGGACTCGGTGGCGTTGAACGGCATCATGAGCCCGACGCGCACGTACGGCTCGCGCTTGGAGCTGTCGTCGTCCTCCCAGCGCGCGCGGACCCGCTCGTTCTCCTCGCCGATCTGCCGGACGAGTTCCTCTATCCGCTCGTCCGGCCCGTCCGCGCCCGGCTCGAAGGCCGGCGACTGGGCGGTGGCGTCGGCGACGCCGACGCACTCCTCACCGTTCGCCGACTCCACGAGCCCGTTGCCGCACGGCTCTTCGCCGCCGAGGGCGAGCACCACCAGCACGGTGGCCGCGGTGATCGCCGCAACGGTCAGTACCCCCAGGATCGCCTTCTCGGCCCGGCCCAGCGGCCGGCTGAGGATTGGCACGGCCCTTCCCCTCCTCCCCGCCCTCGCGGCGTCCCGCCGCCGGCTAAGGAATGGCATGGCCTCTCCCCTCCTCGCCGCCCTCGCGGCGTCCCACGGCCGAGTCCGGCATGCGCAGTTCCTTGAGCGCCGCCGGCCAGTCCTGCGATGCGACGTACAGTGCCCGGCCCCCCGTCGGGTGCTCGAACGACAGGAAGTCCAGCTCCCGCCCGATCCGGCCGCGCAGATGCGCGTCGGGTACGGACAGCGGGTCGGCGGCGTACCACACGCCGTGCAGCAGCCGGTTGACGGACCGCGCGACGGAGTCGGCGCCGGTGAACGTCCCGTCCCGCTCCCCCGCCGCCGTCGCCCGGCACACGTCGGCCCAGGCGGGGTCGGGCGGGTGCGGGGCGGTGGCGATGTGCCACAGGTCGGTGAGCCAGCGGTCCGTGTCCGGCTCCTGAAGGGTCTCGGCGAGCCAGCGGGCGGGCTCCCCGGGGCGGCCCGCGGCCAGCTCGTGGTGCCGGGCGCAGGCGTGCTCGCCGCGCTCCTCGTGGTGCCGGCGCAGCAGCTCGTGCAGCTCCGGCCAGGGCTGCGGCGGGTCCGTCGCGTCGGCCGGGCGGCGGCGCAGCTCGTTGACGAGCACGGCGCGCAGGAAGTCATCGCCCACGAACGACCGGCCGGGCTGCGGCCACCGCTCGTCGCGCAGGTGGCTGCGTGCCTCCTCGACAGCGCCGGTCTGGTGGTCCCGGATCAGGTACGCCCCGGCCAGCGCCCGGGCCGCGGCGGCGTCCTGCGCGACGGACAGCAGCACGAGGTACCCGCTCAGCTCCGCGTCGGGCACGAGCGCCTGCAGCATCAGCTCCGTGACGTGTTCCCCCGCGAGCCGCAGCCGTGCGAGCTCCTGCGTCTCGACGGCCGTCGGCTCCGGCACGGCGTCGAGGGCGTCGTAGAAGATCCGGCAGCCCAGCGGGCTGCCGCCGGTGAACCGGTGCACGGCGCGGGCCACTTCCTGGCGCACCGCCCGCTCCTCGCCGACGTGCATCATCGACAGCAGTTCGTCGGGGTCCAGGGGCGGCAGCGGCAGGGTGACGAGCCCGGCGGCCGGGTTGCCGGGCTCGCCGCGGCGGCGCCACTCGCGCAGCCGGGGGACGTTCGCGGCGGTCCACCGGGCGGCGCCGGCGAACCGGTCGTCGTGCGGCTCGCCGAGGGTGGCGGCGACCACGACGAGCGGGTCGGGCCGCTCGCCGGCGGCGACGCGCCGGGCGAGCAGCAGGTCGAGCAGGTCGGTGCCGGCCTGGGTGTGGACGTTGTCGACCAGGGCCAGCGGGCGGGGCGCGGCGTTGAGGTGCCGCCATCCCGTGTACGCGGCCCGCAGATCCTCCAGCAGCGCCTCGACCAGGTGGCCCTCGATGCGGCGCCGCATGCCCTCGCCGAGGTGGAAGGCGCGGCACAGCGCGATGAGCACGTGGTTGTTGTCCTGCTGCGAGGTGGGCACGCCCTCCAGCCCCTCGTACCACTGGCGCACCGCCCGGTTCTCCCGGAAGCCCAGGTACCGGTCGGTGAAGAGATGGACGCTCGCGGCGGCGACCGGGCCCAGCTCGTCCGCGCCCCATCCGCCGATGCGGTCGACGACGTCGCCGGGCCAGTTGCGGGCCCGCTCCGGGTCCTTCTCCAGGCCGCAGTCGGTGAGCAGCGCCTCGACCCGCTCACGGGCGCACGCCTGCTCCTCCAGCTCTCCCCGGTGCCAGGCGCTGACGGCCACCAGGCCGGTGAGCAGCCGGGGCAGCCGCAGCCGGCCGAAGCCGGGGCAGTGCGCGCTCAGACCGCGGGCCAGGTCGGTCAGCAGTACGGCGACGGGCGAGGTATTGGAGACCGCGGCCTCGTCGTCGCGGAGGCCGGCGCAGTCCACGGAGGCGACGGGTACGCGGTCGGCGTACGCCTCGCGCAGGGCGTCCAGCACGGCGGTGCGGCCACTGCCGTGGGCACCGTGGAGGAGCACGGCGGGCACCTCGCCGCGCGGCTCCTGGCGTATGGTCTTCCGCTTCGTGTGGTGCAGCCCCACCATGCGGGGCACCAGTTCGCGCAGCACGGCATCACGTCCGTACAGGGTCAAGCTCCGCTTCCCTCCCGTTGCGCGGCGGCGTTCCGGCTAACCGAGCAGGCCGCCGAGTTGTCGTGCCGTTTCGAGCAGCTGATGCAGGCCGGCGGTGTCCGGGATCCTGTTCAGTTCGGTGCTGATCCGGTCGTACAGGTCGCGCAGCCGGCCGGGGCGGCCTTCCTCGGCCGCACGACGCAATTCGTCCCCGTGCCCCAGCAGCAGCCGCAGCCGCTCCTCGTCGAGGCCGAGCCCGGGGCCCAGGTCGTCGAGTTGGTCGGCGAGCGTGCCGACGTAGGTGACGGTGCTGTTGCTGATGAAGGTGGCGTCGCCCTCGACCTGGATCCTGTCGATGCGGTACGTGGACTGCCGGTCGCGCTCGCGGCGCAGGAACTCGGCGAGTCCGGTGCCCGAGTGGCCGCAGTCCAGCCCGCGGTCGGTGAGCTTGACCTGCCCGGTGACCACGTCGCCCGAGACCCCGGCGTCGAGGAGGTCGAGCATGCCGGTGTCAGCTAACGAGCGGACCGCGGCGAGGACTTCTCCGGCGCTGAGGTCGTCGCCGTGGAAGAAGACGTGGTCGGACACGAAGAAGTCGCGCAGCAGCACGTCGCCGCCGCGGTGCTCGAACGCCCAGCGCAGCACCGCGTCCTCGGCGTATCGGCGGCGCACCTCGGGGTCGCGGCGCTCGCGGTCCAGGCGCAGCGCGCGCTCGTGGCCCTCCGGAAGCAGGGAGGTGTCGGCGGGGGTGTGCTCGGGCCACTCGTGGATGTGCACCAGGCCGCGGTCGGCCAGGGCGGCGATGACGGCGGAGACACCGAGGGGCGGCTTGTTCTGCTCCACTCCGAAGGGTGCGGTCCGCACGGGCACGTCGGGGCGGTGGCCCGACTCCCGCAGCAGCCACAGCAGCAGGCGCGCCTCGTAGCGGTCTAACTCGGGCCGGCGGTGTGCCATCGGCGCGTGACCTCTGTTCTGTCTGCGGCAGTTGGGGGTGTGCACGAATCTACCTAGGTTGTCCGCCGGTCACCAGTTCGTTGCGGTGTGCAGTCGCCGCACTGCGGCCTTCTCGTAGCAGGACCGCGACCTGCCGCGGGCAACCGCCCGGCCGCCGGCGGCTGCCGGCCGGTTGCCGCCCGACCGGGCTAGGGCAGGAGCGCCGCCGCGCACTCCTCCGCCGTGTCGGCGGCGTGCCCGGGGATGTCGGCGCCGCCCCGCAGGTGCCGCTGGACCAGCGCGTACGGCACGTCCACCAGCGCCACCTGGACGCGCTCGCGGGCCGCGGCGCCGGTGGCGCCCAGCCGCTCGGCCAGCTCGCCGACCGCCGTGAACACCCGCTCGTTGGCCTGGTCCAGCTCGGCCCGGGCCGCGGCGGGCCAGGAGTCCCGGCCGAAGTCGGCCGCGCCGTAGCGCAGCACCCGGGCCTCCGCGGGGTGCGCGCGGCTCCACTCCACCACGTGCCGGGCCGCGGCCCGCGCGGTGCGACGCGGGTCCGCGTCGCCGGTGAGCACGTCGAGGTAGCCGTCATGGAAGCCGCGCAGGGTGCGCAGCCACAGGGCGGCCAGCAGCGCCGTCCGGTCGGGGAACCGGTGGTAGAGGGAGCCGCTGGGGGCGCCGGCCGCCTTGGCCACGGCGGCCATGGTCACCGCGGCGGGGCCGCCGTCGGCGGCGAGCCGGACGGCGGCGTCGAGGAGTTGCGAGGTCTCGTACCTGGTTGGACGCGCCATGTTCTGGAGAGTACTCTCCATTAATATTAGAGAGTGATCTCCAATACGAGGAGGGGTCCGCCATGGCCGTCCTGAACATCCATGAGAGGCGGCTGCCCTGCCCGCCCGGCAAGCTCGCGCCGCTGCTCGACGGACTCGCGGGACCGGACGACGGACTGTGGCCCGCCGAGCGGGGGCAGTGGCCGGCGATGGGGTTCGACCGTCCGCTGGGCGTGGGCGCCGTGGGCGGCCACGGCCCGGTGCGGTACGAGGTCGTCGGCCACGCGCCCGGGCAGTGGGTCCGCTTCCGCTTCTCCGCCCCGCGCGGTTTCGACGGCTTCCACGAGTACGCCGTCCACCCGGACCCGGACGGGGGCGGCGCCGTCCTGCGGCACACTCTGGCCATGCGCGCCCGCGGCCCGGCCCGGCTGAGCTGGCCGCTGGCCTTCCGGTGGTTCCACGACGCCGTGCTCGAAGACAGCCTCGATCGGGCCGAGTTGGCAGTGACCGGGGCCGTCGCCGCGCCGTCCCGGTGGAGCCCGTACGTGCGGCTGCTGCGCCGGCTCACGGGCGGCGACTAGGGCAGCACCGCGATGCCGTCCAGCTCCACCAGCGCCTCGGTGTCCCAGAGCCGGGTGACGCCGATCAGCGCCATCGCCGGGTACGTGTCGCCGGCCAGCCGGCGCCAGATGCGGCCCAGTTCGGCGGCGTGGGCGCGGTAGTCCTCGGGGTCGGTGGCGTAGACGGTGACGCGGGTGAGGCGGGAGGGGTCCCCGGCGCAGGCGCCGAGGGCGGTGAGGAGGTTGCCGAGGGCCTGCTCGAACTGGGCGGGGAGGGTGTCGCCGACGATCCGGCCGGCGCCGTCGAGGGCGGTCTGCCCGGCGAGGAAGACGAGGGTGGCGCCGGTGGCGGTGACGGCGTGGCTGAAGCCGGAGGGCGGGGTGAGGGCGGCGGGGTTGACGCGGTGGACGGACACGGCGGCGGCGGTTCCCTTCGGTGGGCGGCGGTGGGGTGCGGTGGGTGCGGCGTACGGAGCCGGGGCCGGCCCGTACGCCCGCGGGTCAACGGCGGTACAGCTCCTTGGCGATGATGCTCCGCTGCACCTCCGTCGCCCCCTCGTAGATGCGCGGCGCGCGCACCTCGCGGTACAGGTGCTCCAGCAGGTGCCCGGCCTGAAGCGCCCGGGCGCCGTGGATCTGCACCGCGGCGTCGACGGCGGCCTGCGCGGTCTCCGTCGCCAGCAGCTTCGCCATCGCCGACCGCCGGGCGACGTCCGGCGCCCCCGCGTCGTACGCCGAGGCCGCCGCGTACACCAGCAGCCGGGCCGCCTCGACGCGGGTGGCGGTCTCGGCGAGGGTGTGCGCGACGGACTGCAGGTCCTTCAGCGGGCCGCCGAACGCCTCCCGCTGTTCGGCGTGGTCCAGCGCCGCGTCGAGCGCGGCCTGCGCCATGCCGACGGCGAACGCGCCGACGGAAGGGCGGAAGAGGTTGAGGGTCGCCATCGCGATGCGGAAGCCGCCGCCGGCCTCGCCGAGCATGTCGGCGGCGGTGACGGGGACGCCGTCGAAGCGCAGGGTGCCGATGGGGTGCGGGCTGAGCATGGAGAGCGGTTCGCCGGTCAGTCCGGGGCGGCCGGCGGGCACGAGGAAGGCGGTGACGCCGCGGGCGCCGGCATCCGGCGCCGTGCGGGCGAAGACGGTGATGAGGTCGGCCTCAGGGGCGTTGGAGATCCACTTCTTCTCACCGGTGAGCCGCCAGCGCCCGGGCCCGTCCGGCTCGGCCGCCAGCCGCAGCGCCGCCGCGTCGGAGCCGGCCTCCGGCTCGGTCAGCGCGAACGCGGCGACCGCGCGCCCGGCCGTCACCTCCGGCAGCCACCGCTCGCGCTGCGCGGGGGTCCCGGCCTGGACGACGGGGTACGCGCCGAGCCCCTGGAGCGCGAGCGCCGTCTCGGCCTCGGTGCACTCGCGGGCCAGCGACTCGCGCAGCAGGCAGAGCGTGAGCGCGGAGACCGGCCCGGCGGCGGGGAACACCCGGGCCAGCAGGCCGGGTTCGCCGTCGCCGGCGGGGGCGCCGAGGGCGGCGAGGAGCGGGCGGTTGACCCGGCCGGGCCCGCCCGCGGGGGCCAGCGGGCGAAGCCGCCGCGCGGCGAACGCGCGCAGCTCGGCGCACCACGCCTGCAGCCCGGGGTCGAGCGCGAACGCCTGCGCCGGCTGCGCCGGCTGCTCCTGCGCCATGCGGTGCTCCTCTCTCCCGGTGACGTGCCGTCCCGGGCGTCGTCCGCCGGCCGGGCGGCGGGGCCGGTCGCGGGATCCGGCTGCGGGACGGCCCGGCGGGATATCGCGGACTGTTGACTGTCGTCACGTCAACGCTACGCTCCTTGGGGTACTGCAGGGCAGACCTAGGGGGCGTACCGCCATGCAGCTCAAGCCTTCCGCCCACGCCGACACCTTCGCCCGGGACCACCTCCCGCCGCCCGGGCAGTGGCCGGACCTGCTCTTCCCGCTCCCCGGCCTGCGCTACCCCGACCGGCTCAACTGCGGCGCCGAACTGCTCGACGCCACCGTCGAGCGGTTCGGCGCCGGCCGTCCCGCCCTGCACACCCCCGCCGGCGAGACGTGGTCGTACGGCGAACTCCAGCGCCGCACCGACCAGATCGCGCACGTCCTGACCGACGACCTCGGCGTGCTGCCCGGCAACCGGGTGCTGCTGCGCGGGCCCACCACGCCCTGGCTGGTGGCCTGCTGGCTGGCCGTCATGAAGGCGGGCGCGGTCGCCGTCACCGTGCTGGCCGCGCAGCGCGCGCACGAGCTGAGTGCCGTCTGCGGGATCGCGCGAATACGGCACGCGCTGTGCGACGCCCGTTCGCTCGACGACCTGGCCCGCGCGGAGGTCGCGGATCTGACGGTGGTGCCGTACGGCGGCGAGGACCCCAGTGACCTTCTGCGGCTCGCCGACGCCAAACCCGGCGCGTACGCGCCTGTGGAAACCTCCGCCGACGACGTCGCGCTCATCGCCTTCACCTCCGGCACCACCGGACGGCCCAAGGGCTGCGTCCACTTCCACCGCGACGTGCTGGCCATCGCCGACACCTTCTCCGCCCACGTGCTGCGGCCCGTGCCCGACGACGTGTTCGCGGGCAGCCCGCCGCTGGGCTTCACCTTCGGCCTCGGCGGACTCGTCGTCTTCCCGATGCGCGCCGGCGCCTCGGCGCTGCTGCTGGAGCAGGCCGGCCCCGACCGGCTGCTGCCGGCGGTCGCGGAGCACCGGGTGTCGGTGCTGTTCACCGCCCCGACCGCGTACCGGGCGATGCTCGACAAGCTCAGCGAGCACGACGTCGGCTCGCTGCGCCGCTGCGTGTCGGCCGGCGAGAACCTGCCGGCCGCCACCTGGCGGGAGTGGCGAGAGCGGACCGGGCTGCGGATCATCAACGGCATCGGCGCCACCGAGATGCTGCACATCTTCATCTCCGCCGCCGACGACGACGCCCGGCCGGGGATGACGGGGGTGCCGGTGCCGGGGTTCGAGGCGCGGGTGGTCGACGCGGACGGGGCGCCGGTCCCGGACGGGGAGCCGGGGCTGCTGGCGGTACGCGGGCCGACGGGCTGCCGGTATCTGGCGGACGAGCGGCAGCGGGAGTACGTCCGGGGCGGCTGGAACGTCACCGGCGACACGTATGTGCGCGAGCCCGACGGCTACTTCCGGTACGTGGCGCGCGCGGACGACATGATCATCTCGGCCGGGTACAACATCGCGGGACCCGAGGTGGAGGACGCGCTGCTGCGCCACCCCGACGTGCGCGAGGCGGCGGTCGTGGGGCGGCCGGACCCGGACCGGGGCACGGTGGTCGTGGCGTACGCGGTGCTGCGCGAGGGCGTGGTGCGGGGGCCGGAGACGGAGGCGGCGCTGCGGGACTTCACGAAGGGCGAGATCACGCCGTACAAGTGCCCGAAGGAGATCGTGTTCACCGAAGCGCTGCCGCGGACGCCGACGGGGAAGCTGCAGCGCTACCGGCTGCGGGAGGAGCAGGCCGGGCGGGTGGGCGGGAGAGAGCAGCCGGGCGGCAGGCAGTCGTTAGAGTGATCGAGTGGCAGCCGAACGAACCCCGCGGTCTCTGATCGTCACTTTCTACGGCGCGTTCGGCCGCGGCGACGGCTCGGGGCCGGACTCCGGCTCGGGGGCCGGCTCGGGGGCCGGCTCCGGGTCCGCTTCCGGCTCCGGGCCGGTGCCCGTCGCGGCGCTGATCCGGCTGCTGGGCGCGGTCGGGGTGGACGCGCCGGCGGTGCGGTCGGCGGTCTCCCGGCTCAAGCGGCGCGGGCTGCTGGTGCCCGTACGGCACGAGGGCGAGGCCGCGTACGCCCTGTCGCCCTCCGCTCGCACCCTCCTCGACGACGGCGACCGCCGCATCTACCGCCGCCAGGCCCCCGCGGGCCCCGGCGACTGGCTGCTGGCGGTCTTCTCCGTACCGGAGTCGGAACGCCGCAAGCGGCACCTGATGCGCTCCCGGCTCGCCCGCCTCGGCTTCGGCCAGGCGGCACCGGGGGTGTGGATCGCCCCGGCGCACGTCGCGGAGGAGACCCGGCACACCCTGCGCCGCCTCGGACTCGCCCCGTACGTCGACCTCTTCCGCGGCATCCACGAGGGCTTCACGCCGACGCCGGAGGCGGTGGCCCGGTGGTGGGACCTGCCGGCGATAGCGAAGCTGCACGAGGCGTTCCTCGACACGCACGAGCCGGTGCTGCGGAGCTGGTCCGCGCCGGGTTCCGCGCCCGCGGCGCCGGGCGCGGAGGCGGATGCGTACCGCGACTACCTCCTCGCGCTCGACGCCTGGCGCCGCCTCCCGTACGCCGACCCCGGGCTGCCCGCCGCGGTGCTGCCGCCCCACTGGCCCGGCGGCCGGGCGGCGGAGGTCTTCGCGGCCCTGCACGACCGGCTGCGGGGGCCGGCGACAGATTTCGCGAACGCGACTCTTCACACACCGTGACCGACCGACACGATGAGTCGTTGATAAGACCGACCGTGCCCAGCAGCCACAGCTATCCTGACTGTGGCGGACCGGACGACTCAGGAGGAGCAGTGGTGGCCATGACCGCGACCGAGCGCCCCAGCTCGGCGGAGGACCCGACCCTTGCCATCTTCCACGAGCTCGACCTGCCGGAGGGCTGCCGCGCCGAGCTGATCGAGGGTAAGATCGTCGTGTCCCCGCCGCCCGATGGAGACCACGAGGACATCGTGGCTCACCTCAACTGGCAGATCGCCAGGAAGTCCGCCGCCGAAATGTACGTGGCAGGCACAAAGGGTCTGATCATCCCCCAGGGTTACGTCATCCCCGACGCGACCGTCGCCCCCCGCGGTATCTTCCGCGGCATGGAACCGTGGGCAGAGCCTGAAGGCGTCACCATGGTCGTCGAGGTCACCTCTGCACGCCCGCACAACGATCGAGGCCCGAAGCTACGCGGCTACGCGGCGGCCGGCATCCCGCTGTATCTCCTGGTGGACCGCGGCGCGGAGACGGTCACGCTCTACGGCCACCCGGCCAAGGACGAGTACAAGGAGCACCACCGCGTTCCCCTCGGCCAGAAGCTCGACCTCCCCGCCCCCTTTTCCTTCACTCTCGACACGTCCGACCTGGCCTGATCTGAGGGTCCGGCCCCCGGCCCGCAGCGGATACGCCCGTTCGGCGGCATTTCCGGTGCGGGCCGCCGGTGTGTGCGGGTGGCGACGCCTGAGTCTGAATTGCGGGGGTTCGGTGTGGTCGCGAAGATAAAGGCGACCTCCTCCCCGAGTGACGCCGATCCGGCCGCGGCCCCTGCGGCGCGCGTCCCCGCCCCCCACCGGAGCAGCGCGATGAGCGACGCGACCAGTACCGACAACAGCGGAACCCCCGTCGAGAGCGACCAGTACTCGCTCAGCGTCGGCGCGGACGGCCCGATCCTCCTCCAGGACAGCTATCTGATCGAGAAGATGGCCCAGTTCAACCGCGAGCGCGTCCCCGAGCGGGTGGTGCACGCCAAGGGCGCGGGGGCGTACGGCACCTTCCAGGTCACGGGCGACGTCAGCGAGCTGACCAGGGCGGACGTCTTCCAGCCCGGGCGGCGTACGCGGATGCTGGCCCGCTTCTCCACCGTCGCCGGTGAGCAGGGCAGCCCCGACACCTGGCGGGACCCGCGCGGCTTCGCGCTGAAGTTCTACACCCGGGACGGCGTGTACGACATGGTCGGCAACAACACGCCCGTCTTCTTCATGCGCGACCCCAGCAAGTTCCAGGACTTCATCCGCTCGCAGAAGCGCACCACCGACTCGGGCCTGCGCGACAACGACATGCAGTGGGACTACTGGACGCTCTCGCCGGAGTCGGCGCACCAGGTGACGTACCTGATGGGCGACCGCGGCATCCCCAAGACCTACCGGCACATGAACGGCTACAGCTCCCACACCTACCTGTGGACCAACGCCGCCGGGACCCGCACCTGGATCAAGTACCACTTCAAGACGGACCAGGGCGCCGCGTTCCTCACCGACGCCGACGCCGTCGCGCTGGCCGGCGCGGACGCCGACTGCCACCGCCGCGACCTGGCCGAGGCGATCGGCCGCGGCGAGGCGCCGTCGTGGACGCTGTACGTGCAGGCGATCCCGTACGAGGCCGCCCCCGACTACCGCTTCAACATCTTCGACGTGACCAAGGTCGTCCCGCACGGCGACTACCCGCTGATCGAAGTCGGCCGGATGACCCTCGACACCAACCCCGAGGACTACTTCATCCACGTCGAGCAGGCCGCGTTCGAGCCGAACAACCTGGTGCCCGGCATCGGCCCGTCGCCGGACAAGATGCTCCAGGCCCGGCTCTTCTCCTACGCCGACACTCACCGCTACCGCATCGGCACCAACTACGCGCAACTGCCGCCCAACCGCTCGGACACCGAGGTCCGCTCGTACGCCAAGGACGGCGCCATGCGCTACTACCCCGCCGAGGTGGCCCGCCCCTACGCGCCCAACTCCTACGGCGGCCCGGCCGCCGACGAGGCGCGCTCCAACCACCCGGCGCGGTGGACGGTGGAGTCCGCGGAGATGGTCCGCGCCGCGTACACCCTGCACGCGGACGACGACGACTTCACCCAGCCCGGGACGCTGGTGCGCGAGGTCATGGACGACGCCGCGCGCGACCGCCTGGTGGGCAACGTCACCCGGCATCTGCAGAACGGCGTCAGCGACGCCGTCGTGCAGCGCGCGGTCGCCTACTGGCGCAGCATCGACCTGCGCACCGGCGACCGGATCGCCGCCGGCGTGCACCAGGACTGACAGGGCTGACGGGACTGACGGGCCCGGCAGGACCGGCAGGACCGGCAGGACCGGCAGGACCGGCAGGACCGGCAGGACCGGCACCCGCGCCCCGCCCGTGCCGCACTCAGCCGTCGCCCAGCGTCAGCCTCGGCTTCGGCCCGTCGGTGCGCCCCGTCGGCGGCCTGCGGCTGCCCGCGCGGTACGGCGCCGGCCACGGCGCGCCCGGACCGGCGTAGCCCTGTTCCGCGGCGGCGTGCAGGGTCCAGTGGGGGTCGTACAGGTGGGGACGGGCCAGGGCGCAGAGGTCGGCGCGGCCGGCGAGTATCAGGGAGTTCACGTCGTCCCACGAGGAGATCGCCCCGACGGCGATCACCGGGATCCCCGTCTCCGCGCGGATGCGGTCGGCGTACGGCGTCTGGTACGAGCGGCCGAACGCCGGCTGCTCCTCGGCGACGACCTGGCCCGTGGAGACGTCGATCGCCGCCGCGCCGTGCGCGGCGAACGCGCGGGCGACCTCGACCGCGTCCGCCGCCGTCGTGCCGCCCTCCGCCCAGTCGGTGGCGGAGATCCGTACGGTGACGGGGCGGTCCGCCGGCCACGCGGCGCGTACCGCGTCGAAGACCTCCAGCGGGTAGCGCAGCCGGGCGTCGAGGTCGCCGCCGTAGGCGTCGGTGCGGCGGTTGGTCAGCGGGGAGAGGAAGCCGGACAGCAGATAGCCGTGCGCGCAGTGCAGCTCCAGCAGGTCGAACCCGGCGCGGGCGGCGCGCCGGGCGGCGGCGGCGAACTCCTCGCGGATCTCGTCCATGCCGGCGCGGTCCAGCTCGCGCGGGGTCTGGTTCAGCCCCGCGCGGTACGGCAGCGCGGAGGGGGCGACGACGGGCCAGTTGCCGTCGGGCAGCGGCTCGTCGATGCCCTCCCACATCAGCTTCGTGGAGCCCTTGCGGCCGGAGTGGCCGAGCTGGACGCCCAGCGCGGTGCCGGGGGCCTGGGCGCGGACGAAGTCGACGACGCGGCGCCAGCCGGCCTCCTGCTCGTCGCGCCACAGGCCGGTGCAGCCGGGGGTGATACGGCCGCGGGGGCTGACGCAGACCATCTCGGTCATCACCAGTCCTGCGCCGCCGAGGGCGCGGGCGCCGAGGTGGACGAGGTGGAAGTCGCCGGGCAGGCCGTCCTCGGCGGCGTACATGTCCATCGGCGAGCACACGACGCGGTTGCGCAGGGTGAGCCCGCCGAGGGTGTACGGCGTGAACATCGGCGGCGTGCCCTCGGGCACCCCCGCCTCGCGCTCGACGGCGGCGACGAAGCCGGGGTCGCGCAGCCGCAGATTGTCGTGGGTGATGCGGCGGCTGCGGGTCAGCAGGTCGAACGCGAACTGCCGCGGCGGGCGGGTCAGATGGCGGGCCAGGTCCTCGAACCACTCGCGGCTGGCGTGTGCGGCGCGCTGCGTGGAGGCGACGACGGGCTTGCGTTCGGCCTCGTACGCCGCGAGCGCGGCCGGCACGTCGGGCTGCTCTTCGAGGCAGGCGGCGAGCGCGAGGGCGTCCTCGACGGCGAGTTTGGTGCCGGAGCCGACGGAGAAGTGCGCGGTGTGGGCGGCGTCGCCGAGGAGGACGACTGCGCCGCCGCCCGACGGCTCGTGCCACCAGCGGTCGTTGACCACCGTGCGGAACGCCGTCCACTGCGAGCGGTTCCCGGTCAGCGGCCGGCCGCCGAGCGCGTCGGCGAAGTACGCGGCACACCGCTTGGCGGTCTCCTCCTCGCCGCAGGCGTCGAGCCCGGCGCGCCGCCAGACCTCCTCGCGCATCTCGACGATGACGGTGGAGGCCGCCTCCCCCGACGACCCAGCCGGCACCGCGTACGGGTAGCCGTGCAACTGCATGACGCCCGCGTCGGTCTCGATGATCTCGAAGCGGAAGGCGTCGAACGCGAACGGCGCGGACAGCCACACGTACCGGCAGCGGTGCTCGTCGATCCGGGGGCGGAAGACGCCGGCGTGCGCCTCGCGGGTGGCGCTGTTCACGCCGTCGGCGCCGACGACGAGGTCGTGGGTGCGGGCGAGTTCGGCGGCGGGCGGCGCCTCGGTGCGGAACCGCAGCTCGACGCCGAGGTCGCGGCAGCGCTGCTGGAGCACCGCGAGCAGCCGGCGGCGGCCGAGTGCGGCGAAGCCGTGGCCGCCGGAGCGCTGCACGGTGCCGCGGTGGACGATGTCGATGTCGTCCCAGCGCACGAACTCGCGTTGCAGCGCCGCGTAGACGGCCGGGTCGGCGTGCTCGATGCCGCCGAGGGTCTCGTCGGAGAGTACGACGCCGAAGCCGTACGTGCTGTCCGGGGCGTTGCGCTCGTAGACCGTGACCGCGCGGGCGGGGTCGAGCCGCTTGAGGAGCGCCGCGGCGTACAGCCCGCCGGGCCCGCCGCCGATGACCGCGACCCGCACGGCGCTCAGCGCCCCTGCCACGCCGGGGGCCGCCTGGCGGTGAACGCGGCGTGGAACTCGGCGTAGTCGGCGCTGTTCATCAGCAGTGCCTGCGTGGCGGCGTCCATCTCGACGGCGGCGGCCAGCGGCATGTCGAGCTCGGCGGTGAGCAGCGCCTTGGTCTGCGCGTACGCGAGCGTGGGCCCGGCCGCGAGCCGGCGGGCCAGCGCCTGCGCGGCCTCGTCGGCGCGGCCTTCGTCGGCGAGTTCGCTGATGAGGCCGATGCGTTCGGCCTCGGCGGCGCGCACGGCGTCGCCGAGCATCAGCAGCCGGGTGGCGTGGCCGAGGCCGACGACGCGGGGCAGCAGGTACGCGGCGCCCATGTCGCCGCCGGAGAGGCCGACGCGGGTGAAGAGGAAGGCGAAGCGCGCGGAGTGGTCGGCGACGCGGAAGTCGGCGGCGAGCGCGAGGACGGCGCCGGCGCCGGCGGCGACCCCGTGCACGGCGGCGACCACCGGGAACGGGGCTTCGCGCAGGGCCCGTACGACCTGGCCGGTCATCCTGTTGAAGTCCAGCAGCCGGCCGGTGTCCATGGCCAGGGTGGCGCCGATGATCTCGTCCACGTCGCCGCCGGAGCAGAAGCCCCGGCCCGCGCCGGCGAGGACGAGCGCGCGGGTGCCGCCGGTGCGGGCCAGCTCGGCGATCAGGTCGCGGAGGTCGGCGTACGCCTCGAAGGTCAGCGCGTTGAGCTTCTCGGGGCGGTCGAGGGTGACGGTGACGACGCCGTCGTCGGCGGTGACCCGCAGGTGTTCCCACTGCTCGGTGCGGCCGGCGGATCCGGTGAACGGGCTCATCGTGCGCGGCCCCTGTCTGCAGACGGTGGCGGGCGGTGGCGGTAAGCCGAAGTTATCACTCATACGTGACTGTCGTCACGAGTGCGCGATACGAGCGTTGGGGCACGCGGGCCCCCGGGACGCCCCGGGGGGAGCGGGCAGGCGCCAGTACCGGGTGGCAGCCTCGGATAGGCAGTCCCGGGTGGCGGTTCAGCCTCGGGGAGCGGGCGGGCGTCAGCCCAGGGTGGCGACCAGCAGCGCCTTGATGGTGTGCATCCGGTTCTCCGCCTCGTCGAAGACGACGGAGTGCGCCGACTCGAAGACCTCGTCGGTGACCTCCAGCGACGTCAGCCCGTGCCGCTCGTGGATCTCCCGGCCGACGACCGTGCCGAGGTCGTGGAAGGCGGGCAGGCAGTGCAGGAACTTCACGTCCGGGTTGCCGGTGGCGCGCAGCACGTCCGCCGTCACCGCGTACGGGCGCAGCGCCGCGATCCGCTCGTCCCACACCTCCACGGGCTCCCCCATGGAGACCCACACGTCGGTCGCGACGAAGTCGGCGCCGGCCACGCCCTCGGCGATGTCCCCGGTGAGCGTGATCCGCGCGCCGGAGGCGGCGGCGAGCCGGCGGGCCTCGGCGACGACGGCGTCGGCGGGCCGGTACGCCTCGGGCGCGACGATGCGCACGTCCATGCCGAGCAGCGCGGCCGTCACGAGGTAGGAGTTGCCCATGTTGAAGCGGGCGTCGCCGAGGTAGGCGTACGCGATCTCCTCGACGGGCTTCGGGCTGTGCTCGGTCATCGTGAGCACGTCGGCGAGCATCTGGGTGGGGTGCCAGTCGTCGCTCAGGCCGTTGTAGACGGGCACGCCCGCGTACGCGGCCAGCTCCTCTGTGGCCGCCTGGGCGGCGCCGCGGTACTGGATGGCGTCGTACATCCGCCCCAGCACCCGCGCGGTGTCCTTCACCGACTCCTTGTGGCCGAGCTGCGAGCCGGCCGGGTCCAGGTACGTGGTCGAGGCGCCCTGGTCCGCCGCCGCGACCTCGAACGCGGCGCGGGTGCGAGTCGAGGTCTTCTCGAAGACCAGCGCGACGTTCCTCCCGGCCAGCCGGCGCCGCTCGGTGCCCGCCCGCTTCGCCGCCTTCAGCTCGGCGGCCAGCGAGAGGAGGTGGCGCAGCTCCTCGGCGGTGTGGTCCAGCTCCTTGACGAAGTTCCGGCCGGTGAGGTCTGTCGCCATGGTCCCGCGCTCCTGAGTGTCTATGCGTACTAACGCATCACTATACAGGCTGACCTTCCGGGCACTGCCCCGGAGGCCCGGGCTAGACCGGGCCGCGCTCGACGGGGCAGCTCATGCACCGCGGCCCGCCTCGCCCGCGGCCCAGCTCGCTGCCGCGGATCTCGATCACCTCGATGCCCTCCTTGCGCAGGAAGGTGTTCGTCGTCGAGTTCCGCTCGTACGCCACCACCACCCCCGGCTCCACCGCCAGCACGTTGCAGCCGTCGTCCCACTGCTCCCGCTCCGCGGCGTGCACGTCCTGCCGCGCTGTCAGCACCCGGATCCGGTCCAGGCCCAGGGCGGCGGCGATGGCGTTGTGCATGTGCTCCGGCGGATGGTCGGTGACCTTCAGGTCGTCGCTGTCCGAGCCGGGCTCGATCGTGTACGAGCGCAGCATGCCCAGCCCCGCGTACTGCGTGAACGTATCGCCGTCGATCATCGTCATCACCGTGTCGAGGTGCATGAACGCCCGCGCCTTCGGCATGTCCAGCGCGACGATCGTCCGCGCGGAGCCGGCCGCGAACAGCCCGCGCGCCAGCAGCTCCACCGCCTGCGGCGTGGTGCGCTCGCTCATCCCGATGAGCACCGCGCCGTTGCCGATGACCAGCACGTCACCGCCCTCGATGGTCGACGGGTAGTCCTCCTGGCCGCCGGACCAGACGTGGAACGGGCCGGACTGCCCGCCCGCGAACAGCGGATGGTGCTTGTAGATCGCCTCGAAGTGGACCGTCTCACGCTGCCGCGCCGGCCAGCGCATCGCGTTGATCGACACCCCGTCGTAGACCCAGCAGGACGTGTCGCGGGTGAAGAGGTGGTTGGGCAGCGGGCCGAGGAGGAAGTCGTCCGGGTCCATCACGTGGAAGCGCACCGACGCCGGCTCGGTGAACCCCGCCAGGTACTCCCGCTTCGTCATCCCGCCGACCAGCGCCTCCACCAGCGCCGCGGAGTCCATGCCCTCGAACGTGGCGCGGAGCTTCTCGGTGGCCAGCGGCCCGTACTCCTTCTCGTCGAAGACCCGGTCGAGGATGAGCGCCCGCGCCTCGGGGATGTCCAGGCTCTCGGCAAGCAGCTCGCCGAAGTGGTGGACCTGCACGCCGCGGTCGCGCAGCACGTCGGCGAAGCCGTCGTGCTCCTCGCGGGCCCGGCGCACCCACAGCACGTCGTCGAAGAGGAGGGCGTCCTTGTTGCGGGGCGTGAGCCGCTTCAGCTCCATGTCCGGCCGGTGCACTATCACGCGGTGCAGGCGGCCGGCCTCGGAGTCCACGCGGAATGAGGGCGCTGGCATGGGATCAGACTGCCACGCTGGGCCACGCGGGGCAGCGATTCGCCGATCATGCGGCGCCGGCGGGGGGGGGTGTGGCGGGCCCGCGGTGGTGGTGCGCGGGCCCGCCCGTCTCACAGGCGCGGGTCCACCGGCTCCGACTCCAGCGCAAGCACCGCGAACACCGCCTCGTGCACCCGCCACAGCGGCTCGCCCGCCGCGAGCCGGTCCAGCGCCTCCAGACCGAGCGCGTACTCGCGCAGCGCCAGGGAGCGCTTGTGGCCCAGGTAGCGGCTGCGCAGCCGGGTCAGGTTCTCCGGGCGGGTGTACTCCGGGCCGTAGATGATGCGCAGGTACTCCCGGCCGCGGCACTTCACACCCGGCTGCACGAGCCGGCCGTCCCCGCTCCGTACGAGCGCCTGGAGCGGCTTGACGACCATGCCCTCGCCGCCGGCCGCCGTCATCTCCTGCCACCAGCGCACGCCCGCGGCCACCGACTCGTCGTCGCCGGTGTCGACGAACAGCCGCCCGGTGCGGTGCAGCAGGCCACTCGCGTCGCTGTCCACCAGCCGGTCGAGCAGGGCGAGCTGGGTGTCGTGCGGCTCGGTGGCGAGGTTCCTGCCCTCGGCGGCGAGGAGCTGGAACGGGGCCAGCCGCACGCCGTCGAGGCCGTCGACCGGCCAGCAGTAGCGGCGGTACGCGGCCGAGAACGCCTCGGCGTCGGCGGCCCGCTCGTGCTGGCGGGCGAGCAGCGCGCCGAGGGCGGCGGCGGGGTCGGCGTCAGCGTCCGCGGGGGTGGCGTCCGCGGGGGTGGCGTCCGCGGGGGTGGCTGTGCCGGTGGCGGGGGCGGCCGTGGCGGCGGTGGTCGCAGGGTGGGCGCCGGCCAGGCGGGTGCGCGTCGCCTCCAGCGCCGCCAGCGCGCCCGGGAACACCGTCCGCGCCGCCGCGCCCACCGCGGCGTACTGCTGCCGCAGCAGCCCGCCCGCCTTCAGCGACCACGGCAGCAGCTCGGCGTCGAGCAGCAGCCAGTCCGTCCCCAGCTCCTCCCACAGCCCGGCCGACGTCACCGCGTCGCGGACGCGGGCGAGCACCTGCTCGGTGCGCTCGGCGTCGGAGAAGAAGGGGCGGCCCGTGCGCGTGTGCAGCGCGCCCGTGACGCCCGCGTCCGCGGGCAGGCCGAAGCGCTTCTGCGCGACGCCCTCGTCCCGGCACACCAGCGCCACGGCGCGCGAGCCCATGTGCTTCTCCTCGCACACGACCCGTGCCACGCCGTCCGCGCGGTACGCCGCGAACGCCTCCGCCGGGTGCTCCAGGTGCCCCTCCTCGGCCGACGTGGCGGTGGGCGCCATCGTCGGCGGCAGGTAGAGCAGCAGCCGCGGGTCGACCGCGAAGCGGCTCATCACCTCCAGCGCCGCCGCCGCGTTCTCCTCCCGTACGGCTACGCGGCCGTGCTGGCCGGTCTCCACGACGCGGCGGCCGTGCACGTCGGCGAGGTCCAGCGGGCGGTCGGCGGTGCCGCCGGTGCCGGCCGGTGCGGCGCCGGCACCGGCGGCGGGCGCCAGCGGCTTGACGGGCTCGTACCAGACGCGCTCGGCCGGCACGTCGACGAGCTGGCGCTCCGGCCAGCGCAGCGCGGTCAGCTTGCCGCCGAAGACGCAGCCGGTGTCGAGGCAGATGGTGTTGTTCACCCAGGACGCGTCCGGCGTCGGGGTGTGGCCGTAGACGACGGCGGCCCGGCCGCGGTAGTCCTCGGCCCACGGGTAGCGCACCGGCAGGCCGTACTCGTCGGTCTCGCCGGTGGTGTCGCCGTACAGCGCGAAGGAGCGCACCCGGCCTGAGGTGCGGCCGTGGTACTTCTCCGGCAGCCCGGCGTGGCTGACGACGAGCCGGCCGCCGTCGAGGACGTAGTGGCTGACGAGCCCGTCGACGAACGTCCGCACCCGCTCGCGGAACCCGGGCTCCGCCGCCTCCGCGCGCTCCAACTGCTCGACGGTCTCAGCCAGGCCGTGCGTCACCTTGACGTTGCGGCCGTGCAGGAGGCGGCCGAGCTTGTTCTCGTGGTTGCCGGGCACGCACAGCGCACTGCCCGCGGCGACCATGCCCATGACCCGGCGCAGCACGCCGGGGCTGTCGGGGCCGCGGTCGACGAGGTCGCCGACGAAGACCGCGGTACGGCCCTCGGGGTGCACCCCGTCCTCGTACCCGAGGGTGGCGAGCAGGCTCTCCAGCTCGCTCGCGCAGCCGTGGACGTCGCCGATGAGGTCGAACGGGCCTGTGAGGTGGGCCAGATCGTTGTAGCGGCGCTCCAGCACGACCTGGGCGGCGTCGACTTCGTCCGTGCCGCGCAGGTGGTGCACGGTGCGGAAGCCCTCGCGCTGCAGCCCGCGCAGGCCGCGGCGCAGCTCGCGGCGCTGCCGCGGGATGACGTGGGCGCCCATGCCGGCGCGGTCGGGGCGGGCGGCGTTGCGCTCGCGGCAGACGCTCTCGGGGACGTCGAGGACGATGGCGACAGGCAGCACGTCGTGCTCGCGGGCGAGCCGGACGAGCTGGCGGCGGGCCTCCGGCTGGACGCTGGTGGCGTCGACGACGGTGAGGCGGCCGGCGGCGAGGCGCTTGCCGGCGATGTAGTGCAGCACGTCGAAGGCGTCGGCGGAGGCGGACTGGTCGTTCTCGTCGTCGGCGACGAGGCCGCGGCAGAAGTCGGAGGAGAGCACCTCGGTGGGCTTGAAGTGGCGGCGGGCGAAGGTGGACTTGCCGGAGCCGGTGGTGCCGACGAGGACGACGAGGCAGAGGTCGGGGACGCCGAGGCGGCGGGTCTCCCGGGCCGGGGCGGCGTCGGGTGCCGGGGTGGTGGTGTCGCTCATGACGCCTCCTTCGTGGTGCCGGGCTTCGTGGTGTCGGCCTTCGTGGTGTCGGCCTTCGTGATGTCGGCCTTCGTGATGTCGGCCTTCGTGATGTCGGCCTTCGTGATGTCGGCCTTCGTGATGTCGGCCTTCGTGATGTCGGCCTTCGTGGTGTCGGCCTTCGTGGTGTCGGCGTGGCTGCCCGGGTCGGCAGGGGTGTCGGTGGCGGCCCCAGTGCGGACGTCGGTGCGGGTGTCGGTGCGGGTGTCGTTCCTGGTGAAGACCGCGAGCTGGGTCGGCGGGCCGACCTCCGGGTCGTCCGGGCCCACGCCCTCGTACGCCACGGCGTAGCCGAAGCGCGCCGCCACCGGCCCGGCCCAGGCGCGGAACTCCGCCCGGGTCCACTCGAAGCGGTGGTCCGCGTGCCGGACATGGCCGGCGGGCAGGGACTCCCAGCGCACGTTGTACTCGGAGTTGGGCGTCGTCACGACCACCGTCGCGGGCCGCGCGGAGCCGAAGACGGCGTACTCCAGGGCCGGCAGCCGCGGCGGGTCGACGTGCTCGACGACCTCGCTGAGCACGGCGGCGTCGTAGCCCGCGAGCCGGCGGTCGGTGTACGTGAGCGCGCTCTGCAGCAGCGAGACGCGCGCGGCCTGCCGCTCGCCCATGCGCTCCAGCCGCAGCCGGCGGGCGGCGGCGGCGAGGGCGCGTACGGACACGTCGACGCCGGTGATCTCGGTGAACCGCGGGTCGCTCAGCAGCTCCTTGACCAACTGGCCCTGGCCGCAGCCGAGGTCGAGCACCCGGGCCGCACCGGCGGCGCGCAGCGCCCCGGCGATGGCGGCGCGGCGCTGGACCGCGAGCGGCACCGGCTTCTCCTCGGTGTCGGCCGCCTCGTCGACGGCGTTGTCCAGCTCCTCCGGCTCGGCGTCGTCGGACTCGGCGAGGCGGGCCAGCGCCAGCCGCTCCAGCGCCTCGCGGGCCAGCGACCAGCGGCGGGAGAGGTAGCGGCCGGTGATGAGCCGCTGCTCGGGGTGGTCTTCGAGCCAGCCCTCGCCGGCGCGCAGCAGCTTGTCGACCTCGTCGGGGGCGACGCCGTAGTGCTTGGCGTCGTCGAGCACCGGCAGCAGCACGTACAGGTGGCGCAGCGCGTCCGCGAGCCGCACCTCGCCCTCGAGGACGAGCGAGACGTACCGCGAGTCGCCCCACTCGGGGAAGGCGGGGTCCAGCGGCACGGCCTCGGCGGTGACCTGCCAGCCCATGGGCGCGAAGAGGCGGGTGACGAGCTCGGGGCCGCCGCGGGCGGCGACGGCGGGGACCTCGATGCGCAGCGGGAGCCGCTGGGCGGCCCGCTCGGGGTGGGTGCGGCAGGCGCCGGTCATGGCGGTCCGGAAGACGCGGCTGAGCGCGACGGCGAGGAGGGAGGAGGCGGCGTAGGGGCGGTCGTTGACGTACTGCGCGAGCGCGGAGTCGGGGCTCTTGCCCATGCCGCCTCTGCCCTTGCCCTTCGCGGCGCGCACCAGGCCGACGGGGTCCACTTCGAGGAGCAGCGCGGCGGTGCAGCGGGCGGGGGTCGCCTCGGGGTAGAAGACGTGGGCCGTGCCGCGGGAGGTGGCGAACTCCTGTGCTTTATCAGGGTGCTTGTGCAGGAGGAAGCCGAGGTCGGTGGCGGGCGCGGCGTCGGTGCCGGTCGCGGTGAGGGTCAGGAACACGTGAGCGAGTATGTCGTGTGGGGCGGGACGGGAGCCATCGGGTTTCGGGCGGTAGCGGATCAGTGCTCTGGTACGAGAGCGGTGCTCCGAGGCGGGTGCAGTGCTCTGGACGGAGAGCGGTGCTCTCGGGCGGTGCAGTGTTCACGGTCGGGAGCGGTGCTCACCAAGCCGTCGGGTGCTCTCGGCTCGGAGCAGTGCTCTGGTGCGAGAGCAGCGCTCGGGGACGAGAGCAGCGCTCGGGTGCGAGAGCAGCGCTCGGGTACGAGAGCGGTGCTCCTGGGCGAGAGCGGCGCTCACCCGTGCGTGCCCTCCCCGTGCAGCTCCGCCGCCAGGGCGGCGATCGACTCCGGGCCGACGCGGCAGCAGCCGCCCAGCGCGGCTGCGCCCGCCTGGCGCCAACGCACCGCGGCTGCCGAGTCGAACGAGCCCGGGCCGCGCCAGGCGCGGGCCCCGGGGTCCCAGCCCTCCCCGCTGTTCGGGTACGCCAGCACCGGCTTGCCCGTGACGCGCGCCGCCGTCCGCACCGCGTACGCGACATCCTCGGGCGCGCAGCAGTTGACGCCCACCGCCGCCACCCGCTCGTCGTCCGCCGCGAGCGCGAACGCGTCCGCCAGCGGCTCCCCCGCCCGGGTCGCCCCGCCCGCGACCGTGTACGTCAGCCACACCGGCACGCCGAGACCCGCCGCCGCCCGCAGCAGCGCCGTCGCCTCCGTCAGCCCCGGGACCGTCTCCAGCGCCAGCACGTCCGGCTCCGCCGCGGCCAGCACCTCCAGCCGCGGCCGGTGGAAGCGCACCAGCTCCGCGACGCCCACGCCGTCGCCGTACCGGCCGTGGTACTCCGAACCGTCCGCCAGCATCGCCCCGTACGGCCCCGCCGACGCCGCCACCCACACCGGCCGCGGCGCCCCGTCCGCCACCCGCCGGGCCAGCGCCACGCTGCGCGCCAGCAGCCGCGCCGCCTCCTCGCGCCCGACGCCCCGGCGCGCGAAGCCCTCGAACGTCGCCTGGTAGCTCGCCGTCAGCAGCACGTCCGCCCCGGCCCGTACGTACGCGGCGTGCGCGGCCTCGATCTGCGCCGGGTCGTCCGCGAGCACCCGGGCCGACCACAGCGCGTCACGGAGGTCGCAGCCCTGCGCTTCGAGCTGGTTCGACAGCCCGCCGTCGAGTACCAGCGGCGGGCCGCCGCCCGCGGCCCGCGCGATGGCCTCGGCGAACGGCACGCCGGGTCTCAACGCCCCTCCCCCGCCCCGGACCCAGCCTCCGCATCCGCCTCCGCATCCGCCTCCGTCCCGGACCCGTTCCTCCCCTGCGGTGCCGGGAACCGCTCCTCGTTGCGTTCGATCTTCGCCGCCAGCGCCGCCAGCGGGTCCACCCCCACCACGGAGCAGAACTGGAGCAGGTACGCCAGCACGTCCGCGACCTCGTCCGTCACCCGGTGCGCCGCGTCCGGGTCCGCCATGATCCGCGCGGACTCCTCAGGCGTCAGCCACTGGAAGACCTCCACCAGCTCCGCGGCCTCCACGCTCAGCGCGGCGGCCAGGTTCTTGGGGGTGTGGTACTGCTCCCAGTCCCGGGCCGCGGCGAACGCCACCAGCCGCTTCTGCAGAGCCTGCACGTCGTCCGTCATGCGCCCTGTCTACCACCCGGTCGGTGCCCTTCGCCGCCACCCGGGGGGAGCTACAGCGTGAGGCCGCGCTCCAGCACGTCCAGTGCCCGGTCGAACATCTCCAGAAGGTCGTCCTCCTCGCCGTGTTCGCCCCACAGGACCTGATCGAGCGCGCCCGTCATGCTGCCCACCACGACGCGGAGTTCGAGGTCGTCCGCCGGCCGGCCGGTTCGTTCGGCGAGCACGTCGCACGTGGCCTCGACCATGCGGTCCTGCGACTCACGCAGTTGCGCCCGCACCGTGGGCACCGTGCGCACCAGCTCGCGGCGCCATCGGTACTCGGCGTTGTAGTCCTCGTAGAGCGAGCGCGCGAACTCCCTCAGCGTCGCGCGCAGCGCGACCAGCGGCGGCTCGTGCGCCGGGCGGGCCCGCAGCGACTCGACGCCGGAGTGGTGGTCGTAGGTCAGAACGATGTGTTCCTTGCTGCGAAAGTGCCGGAAGATGGTGGCCGGCGCGACCTCGGCCGCCGCCGCGATCTGCTCGATGGTCGTCTGGTCGAAACCCTGCCTGTCGATCAGCCGACGTGCCGCGTCCCGGATCGACTGGCGGGTGCGCTGCTTCTTGCGCTGGCGCAGCCCGAGGCCCGCTCCGGAGGCTGCGGCACCTCCCGCGGGTCCGGCGGCCCCTCCGGTTTCGGCCGCTTCTGCGGCTCCCGCGGGCCCGGGGTACAAGGACACCGTCGGTGCCGGTTCACTGGGCGTGGCTGAGGGTGATGGCATGGGGCTCATTGTCGGGCACGTTCAGCCGAGGCGGGCAGCGACCCGGCCGGAGCCGGATCTTCCGCCTTCTTGCCCCCGCGCCCGTCGCGCAGGACGAAGCCGGCCAGGACGGCCGCCGCGAGTGCCGCGGCGCCGCAGACCAGCAGCACCACCTCCAGGCCGTGGATGAACGCGGACTCGGCAGACTGCGCCAGTTGCGGCAACTGCAGTTCCGCCGCGACACCCTGCGCGGCCACCACGGACTCCTCCGCGGTCCCGGCCGCGTCGGGCGGCAGGCCCCCGGTGTCGAGCCGGTCGGTGAAGACCCCGTTGAGCAGGCTTCCCAGCAGGGCGATGCCGATGGCGCCCCCGACCTGCCTCAGGGTGGTCATCAGCCCGGTGCCCGTGCCCTCCCGGCCTTGTGGGAGCGCGGCGAGGGCGTCGTCCATCGCGGGCATCATGGCGAAGCCCATGCCCAGTCCGGTGAGGGTCATCCACACCGCCGTGAACCCGTACCCGGTGTCGGCGTCCGTGGTGCTGCCGAGCACCATCGCGATGCCGAGGGCGGCCATACCCGCGACCACCACCGGACGGGAGCCGAAGCGGGCCACGAGGGGCGGCACCGCGCGGGCTACGACGAGCAGGCCGGCCATCAGCGGCATCAACCGCAGTCCGGTGCCGAAGGCGTCGTGACCCTGTACGGCCTGGAGGTACTGGGGCAGCACGAACATCAGGCCCATCATCACGAACATGGCCAGGGTGGCGATGACCGTGTTCCACCGGAAGACGGGGTTCCCGAGCAGTTCCAGGTCGAGCATGGGGCGGGCTTCGCGCCGTTCGCGCAGCACGAGCCCGGCGAGCATCAGCGCGCCGGCGGCCATCGAGGCGACGATGACGGGGGCGCCCCACCCTTTCGCCGGTGCCTCGATCACCCCGTAGACCAGCGCGCCCAGGCCGGCTATCCCCAGCGCCGCACTCACCGGGTTGATGGCGGGAGAGGCCGGATCGCGGGTCTCGGGGATCCACAGCACGCAGGCGAGGATGCCGATCGCGACCAGCGGGATGTTGAGGACGAAGACCGAGCCCCACCAGAAGTTGTCCAGCAGCCAGCCGCCGAGCAGCGGGCCGAAAGGCATGCCCGCGGACATCCCCACGGTGACGGCCGCGATCGCCTTGGTCTGCTCGGCGCCCTTGAAGAGCGCCGGGATGACGGACAGCGCGAGCGGCATGATCAGCGCGCCGCCGAACCCCATGATCGTCCGGGCCGCGATGACCGGCCCCGGAGTGGAGACGACCGCCCCGAGTACCGAGCCGGCCAGGAAGATGGCGAGCCCGGTGAGCAGCATCCTGCGCCGCCCGAAGCGGTCGCCGAGCAGTCCGGCGGGAAGCATGGCGGCGGCGAAGACGACGGAGTACGAGTCGACGATCCACTGCAGGTCGCCCGTATCAGCGCCGATGTCGGCCGCCATGGTGGGCAGGGCGACGTTCAGGATCGTCAGGTCGAATCCGAGGACGATCACGCTGATGGTCAGGCCCACCAGCGCTAGCCAACGCCTATCGAGAGTCATGCACACATGTTATGCATTCTCTAATGAGAGTCAATCTCGCAAAATCGGGGAGGGTCACGCGTCAGTGCACCCAGCGCCGGAAGCCCGACTCCGCGTCGACCGTGTTGCCCGTGATCGTCGCCGCGTCGTCGCTCAGGAGCAGCCGCACCACGGCCGCCGCCTCGTCCGGCGTGTTCCACCGCCCGCGCGGCAGCGCCCGCCCCACCTGGGCGGCCAGTTCCGCACCCGCCCAACCCGTGTCCGTGGGTCCGGGGTTGACGCAGTTCACGGTGATGCCGCGGTCGACGAGGCTGTCCGAGAGCGTCAGCGTCAACTGCTGGAGCGCCCCCTTCGTGGCGGCGTACGGGATCTCCTGGCTCATCGGCGCCAGATGCTGGCCGGAGGTGAACAGCACGACCCGGCCGCCGCCCCGCTCCTTCCCCGCCGCCTCGTCGTACTGCGCCGCGTACGCCTGCACCAGCAGCAGCGTGGCCCGGACGTTCACCGCCCAGCACAGGTCGAGTTCGGCGGCGGTCAGCTTCTCCAGGCCGTACGTGGAGCTGCGGGCGTGGTTGACGACCAGCGTGTCCACCATCCCGTACCGCTCCCCCGCGGCGGCCAGCAGCGCGGCGGGGGCGGCCGGTTCCGCGAGGTCGGCGTGCGCGTAGGCGAGCCGGTCGCCCTCGCCGCCGAGGGCGGCGACGACGGCCTCGGTGCCGCCGCGGTCGGCGCCCCAGGGCATCTCGTCGTCGTGCGGCGTCCAGCCGTGCGCGAACACGCGCGCGCCCTCGGCCAGCAGCCCGCGGGCGAGGGCGAACCCGATTCCCTGCGCTCGGCTCACGCCGGTGACCAGTGCGGTCCGGCCGTCGAGGGGCATGTGCACTCCGTTTCGCCGTCGTTCGTACGCCGGCTCACCAGGGCCGGCGGCCCCCTATGATCACGCACACGCCCGCGGGGTCCGCAACGCGATTTCACCCGGCCCGGCGACCGATGACCGACGACCGGCTGCCGACGACCGGCAACTTGCCACCGGCCACCGGCAGCCGCGGAGTTCCGCAAGCGTCATCCCGCCGCCTGCGCCGGTCCCTGCCGCCCCGGCGCGGGCCGTTGCGGCAGCGCCACCACCGTCGCGCCCTCCGACTCCGTCAGAAACGGCTCGCTGACGGAGCCCACCACCCGGATGTGCCCGCGCTGGCCCATCCGCCCGCACAGCGCCACCAGCTCCTTCGCCTGCCGCTCGTCCAGGCACCGGTCGAGCCCGTCCGCGAGCACCGTCAGCGCCTGCCGCGCCGGCAGCACCTCCGAGGCCGGGTCCACCGCCAGCACGCCGGGACCGGTGAGCAGCACCAGCGCCAGCGCGAGGTAGCGCAACTCCCCGTCGCCCAGGGTCTCGACCGGGGTGCTGCGCTGGCCCGGTTCGCGCAGCAGCACGGCCCGTACGAGCCCGTTGCCGTACTCCTCCGTCGTCAGGTCGTGCACCGGGCCCGCGCAGCCGCCCCGCAGGGCGTCCACGAGGGCCGCGTGCCGGGTGCCGCACTCGTCGCGTACGCGGCGCAGCACCGCCGGGAGGTTGCGGCAGTCGGGGGCGAGCTGTTCGCCGCCGGCGGGGACGGCCGTGGCGGCGCGCATCAGGGCGGGGCGCGGGTCGCAGGAGTAGACGGAGCGGAGGGCGAGGACGGCTTGTTCCGCGGCGGCCAGGACGAGCCGTTCGCCTTCCGTACGGCCGCCGACGCGCAGCGGCAGGAGGGCGGTGCCGAGCCGGTCGTCGGGCAGCGGGGCGCGGGTGACGGGGGCGGTTCCTGCGGTGTGCCAGTACGCCTGGACGCGGTCGCGCCGGGGGTCGCGCAGCGCGGTGGCGAGGAGGGTGTGGCCGGCGCCGGTGAGGCGTTCGCCGACGATGCGCAGTTCGGGTTCCGCCTGGACGGCGAGGTCGAGCCGGACGTCGCCGAGGGGGCCGCGGACCGTACAGCCGAGGCGGACGCCGCGGCGGCCCGCGGCATCAGGCTTGGCACGGTGCGGTACGCAGGCCGCGGCGCCTCCGGACACCGCCGCGAACGCTTCTTCCAGGGTGGCCCCGGCACCGAGCCTGGCCAGTACGCCGCACGCCTCCAGCGCCGCGGTCTTGCCGCTGCCGCTGCCGCCGGTGAGCAGGGTGAGAGGGCCGAGGCCGAGCCGGGTGCCGCGGTGCGACTTGTAGGCGGACAGGCGCAGTTCGCCGAGGGCGGCGCGGTCGGTGTGGGGATGGCGCCCGGCGTAGGTCGTGCGCAGAGCGTCGTGCGGGATGTCGCGCTGGGTGCCGCGCGGTGGGTCGCGCAGGAGGTCGCACGAGGATCGGAAAGGGTACCCGGTAGGGGAGGTCATGGGCTGGGACGCTATTGAGCACACCGCAAGCCGAACCGTTCCGGCAATACCGCCTTCCCCCGAACGGGCGAGCCACCGGCGGATCTGCGGAGGCTCACCCCTGGAGCAGGGTAAGGCGGCGTGCCGCCGGTCACCCGCACGGCGCCGTTCCGGAGCGGCGGGGGCGGTGCCCGGGGCGCAGTCCGCAGCGCGCGGAGCCTGGGGTCACGCGCCGTTGAAGTCGTGGCCCTCGGGCGTTGCACAGGATCCTGCGTGCGGCCTGCCCCGTGACGAGGTGAGCCAGCACGCCGCCGAGGACCTCGCACCGACCTGCGGTGTGCGGTCAGCGGCTTGCGAGCGGTTCGACTTCCGTGCCGACGGGGGCGAGCAGGAAGACGTTGCGGTCGACGCGGTGCATGCTGCTCTGGATGCCGAAGGTGACGCCGCTGGCGAAGTCGAGGATCCGCTTGGCCACGTCGATCTCGGCGCCGGTGAGGTCCAGCAGGACGGGGACTTGCGCTATCAGGTACTCGGCCACGCGCCGGGCGTCGGCGAAGACCTGGCAGCGGATGACGACGAACTGCCGCTGGTCGGCGTCGACTTCGGGGTCGTCGAGGGCTTGGTGCCCGGTCCAGGAGGGCCATTCGTTGCCGCGCAGGGGCACGACTTCGGCGAGCCCCTGCCACTGCTCGTCGGTGACGTCATGTCCGGTCAACGTGCCCTCCTCGCAGTTCCGCGTGCTCCCGGTCCGGCCATCGCGCGATTCTATCGATGGGCCGAACAGGTGACCGCGCAGGGACACACGGGAATCCGGGTTTTCACGCCCCGGATCGGCTCAAGTTTCCCTCGGCCCGGGCGTCTTCGCCGGTCAGCCGTCGAGGAGGTGCCGTCCGCGGGCGGTGAGGCGGTGGACGACGTGGGGGCCGGCCCGCTCGCTCTCGGCGAGGCCCGCGCGGCGCAGGACGGTGAGGTGCCCGCTGACGGAGGAGGCGGGCATGGCCAGCCGGGCGGCGATGCCGCCGGTGGTGGCGGGGGTGGCGGCGGGGGCGAGTGCGGCCAGGACGCGGGCGCGGCTGGCGCCGAGGAGCGCGGCGAGTGCGGCGTCGCGGTGGGGGGCGGGGCGGGCGGGGTCGGGCGGGGCGGGGTGGCGGCGTACGGGGTGGACGACGACGGGCGGGAGTCCGGGGTCGGCGATCGCGACGGGGGTGGTGTGGCAGAAGTAGGAGGGGATGAGGCGGACGCCGCGGCCGTGCAGGTGGAGGGTGGAGTCGACCGGGTAGGGGGCGCTGAGCACGGGGTCGGCCCAGGTGAAGGGTTCGAGGGTGGCGAGGACGGCGGGCATGCCGGCTTCGAGCGCTTCGAGCTGGCGGGCGCGGTCGGCGGCGACGGTGGCCTCGATCTCGCTCCAGTCGGGTGCGATGAGGCGGTCGTGGAGGTGGTGCAGGGCGTCGGCGAGGTCGCCGAGCACGGTGCGGTCGCCGGCGGCCAGGCGGGCGGTCCAGGCGGGCAGCGGGCGGTGGCGGGCGGCGAGGCGGATCTCGCGGGCGAGGCGGGTGGCGGGGGTGGCGCGCAGGGTGCGCAGACCGGCGGTGATGCCGTCTTCGGACTCGACGGGGGTGAGGAAGTCGGGGAAGTAGGTGGCGTCGGCGGGTGCGATGCCGTTGACGAGGTGGCAGGTGCGGCGCAGGTCGGGGTGGCGCAGGCGGTGCCGGGCGCGGCGGTGCCAGGGGCGCAGCCGGGCGGGGAGGAGGGGCGCGGGGGTGTACGCGACGTGCAGCCCGAGGATCGCCTCCCAGATCGGGTCGGCGGTGCGGGCGAGCTGGACGTGGCGGAAGTCCCGGTCTTTGAAGTGGACATGAAGCATTCCGGCCATACCCGAGGGTAACCACGCGCGGCCTGCGCTGTCCCGGCCCCGGGCAGCCCTTCGGCGGTCTTTCCGGCGGCCCTTCCGGCGGCACAGGACATCGGGTTTTCGACGGTGACGGAAAACCCGGGCGGCGCGCCGGTGAGGCGGTGCCTACGATGCGTCGCCGCACGACCAGCACCTTCGCGGACCTCACCAGAACACCGGAAGGAGCCAGATGCGGCGCACACCAACAACCAGCCGGTGGCGCAGGGTTGCGCTGACCGGCGCGATCTGCGCGGCTGCCGTCGCACACCCGGCGTATGCCGGGGCAGCGGGCGGCGACGCGGCGGCCGGCGGCCCCGCGCCGCCCGCCACCTGGCGGGCCGACCTCGCGGAGATCGACGCGGACGACGTCAACGTCCGCTCCGTACAAGGCGATCTGCGGCTGCGCTCGCAGAGCGCCGCACCCGCCTCCCTTCAGTCAGCCCCCGGTCAGTCGGTCGCCGGTCAGTCCGTCCCCGGCGAGGGCACCCAGGTCCTCGCCCCCGAACGGCTCGACCGCCCCGTCAACCGGATACGTGCCGACCTCGACGCCCGGATCCCGGCGGGCGCCGAGGTCGTCGTCGACGTCCGCGGCCGGGCGCCGGACGGCGGCTGGACCGAGTGGCTGCCGGCGGGCGGCGGGGCGCAGGACGCGGCCCGGCTGCCGTTCGCGGTCACCGAGGTCCAGGCCCGGCTGACGCTGCGCGCGGGCACCGACTCCGGCACCGGCACCGGCTCCTCGCCGGCCGTCGAGGCGCTGCGGCTACGGGCCGACACCGACCCGGCGCCGGCCCCCCGCGCCGCCGCCGCACCGCTGACGTACCGGCTGTTCGCCACCCGCGAGGGCCTGGTGGGCGGCACGACCGCCAACGGCCACGTCATCGTGCCCAACGACCACTTCGTGGCCCTGCCGTCGCGGCGCGGGCTCTCCCCGAAGGACAGCGCCGAGTACTCGGTGCAGGTCTGCGGCCCGGCGCGCTGCGAGACGGCGCCGGTGTGGGACGTGGGCCCGTGGAACACCAAGGACGACTACTGGAGTCCGCCGTCCGTACGCGAATCCTGGCAGGACCTGCCGCAGGGCATGCCCGAGGCGCAGGCGGCGTACGAGAGCGGGTACAACGGCGGACTCGACGAGTTCGGCCGCCGCGTGGCCAACCCGGCGGGCATCGACCTGGCCGACGGCACGTTCTACAACGTCGGCCTGAACGACAACGGCTGGGTCGACGTGACGTTCCTGTGGACCGGCGACGAGACCGGCACCCGGTTCCCCACCTGGGGCACCGACGTGCGGGCACGCCAGGAGTCGAACACCTCCTCCGCGGTGCTGACCACCCTGCCCGGACCGACGCAGGTGCGGGTGGAGTGCCAGGAGCACGGCGAGCAGATCACGTACGACGGCTACACCAACGACGCCTGGGCCTACCTGCCCGACTACGGCGGCTTCATCTCCCACATCTTCATCGACGTCGACGACGCCTGGCTGCCCGGCGTCCCCGAGTGCTGAACGCGCCACCCCCCACCCCTCCACCCCCACCGAAGGAGGCGCCCCGATGCCTCACAGACCCACCCACGCCCGTTCCGTGCCGCGGGCCGCGGCCGTCCTCGTCGCGGCGCTGCTGACGCTGCTGGGACTGACCGCGGCGGCACCGGCGCAGGCGGACGTACGCCCCGAACTGGCCCCGAACTTCAAGGCGCCGTTCCCCTGCGGCCAGCAGTGGACGTACAGCCACCACAGCGCCGAGGTACGCCGCGCGCTGGACTTCATCCGCTCCGACGGCGGCACCACCGCCGGCACGCCGACGGTGGCGTCCGCGGCCGGCACCGCGACCCGGCACTACGAGGCGGGCGGCGCCGGCAACTACATCGTCATCGACCACGGCGGCGGCTGGAAGACGTACTACTTCCACCTGGCCTCGTTCTCGGTCGGCGACGGCGCCTCGGTCGCCCAGGGCCAGCAGATCGGCATCACGGGCAGCACCGGCAACTCCACCGGCGCGCACATCCACTACGAGCAGCTCTACAACGGCGCCGGCCAGGACATCGTCATCAACGGCTCGCCGATGCCGTATCCCAGCTCGTACGGGCAGTACCACCTGCGCAGCGACAACTGCGGCAACACCAACTTCACCACCTGGGGCTCCGGCGTGCGGGTCCGGTCGGACGCGTACCTCAGCTCCCCCGTGGTGACGACCCTGTCCGGTCCGACGAGCGTGTTCGTCGAGTGCCAGAAGCAGGGTGACGTGGTCAACGCCGAGGGCTACACGAACGACTGGTGGAGCCGCCTGCGCGACCAGCGCGGGTTCGTCTCCAACATCTACATCGACCATCCGGACGCGAAGCTCCCGGGAGTCCCGGTCTGCTGAGCACCTCCGGGTCCCGCAGGGGCCGGTGTCCCGCGCCGGCCCCTGCGGGACCCCTGCGCGGGGTCGCCCGGCGGGTCTCGCGCCGGGTAGTGCGCCGGGGCCGCGGCGCGCCACCAGGGCGGTTCGCCAGGCTCCCGGTCGGCTGCGGCGCCGTCGCCGCGCGTCTGCGGGCAAGCTGTGCGGGCAGCGGGTACGGGTGATCAGCCTGTAGCTGCGCCGGGGAGGGCGAAAGTCGGGTTGCGTGGGCGATTTGTTCGGGTTTGGATTGAGGGTTACCCGGAGTTTGTCCTCGTGGCGCCCGTACGGCCGGGCTACGGCCGTACGAGCGGCTCGGTCACCGCCCAGTGCCGGAAACCTCGACGCCAGACCCGCCCTCCTGGTCAGGGTCCTGCGCGTCTCCTTCAGCAGCCTCGCGGCGAGCGAGCCGAGGACGTCCTCGGCCCGCTGGTCCAGATGCCTCGGCGGGAACCGCACCCCCCGCTCGATCTTGGAGCACCGCGCACCGACCGCCACAACCCCCTCATTCGGGTGATAGCGCATCCGGGAGTTTCAAAGTAGTTTCCAAGTTATGTCAAGCGAAAGCACAGCGGTGAACTTCTCCGAGCTGGTGAACAAGAACAAGCAGACACTCGCCCGGCTCAAGGAATCGCCCCGGCTGCTGCTGCACCGCAGGGACGGGGAGGATCTGGTCCTCACCACCGCGGCACGGGCTGAGCAGGATCAGACGGTCGTGTCGGCTGCCACTCGGATGCTGGCTGCGATGGCACGCCGGGAACCGGGAAGTATGGAACTGCTCCTCGACATACTCCCCGATGCTTTCCCCTGGGTTCGCTTCCTACCCGAGTCCGATCTCCATGCCTTCGCCGTCGAGTTGGTCGACACCATGCGCGCCGCCGATACTCTCGGCAACAGCGCGTCCGTCGCGCAGATGCTCGTCGCCTGGCAGCACACCGCGGAGGTCTACTCCGACCCTGCGCTGCTTGCCGCGCTCACCAGGGACCACAGCGAGGACTACGGCCCGGCGCCCGACCCGCGGGACGTCGCATGACGGCGGGCCGCGGCGACCGCGCCGCGCCTCCTGCGCCGGAGGGCCACTGGGAGGTCCGCTTCGCGAACGCGGCCTCGGCCAAGGGCTGGGAATGCTTAGCCCAACAGGCCCGGGAGAACACCTACCGGGCCTGGAGCACCATGCGCACCACCCCAGGACCGGCCACCGGGACACCCCGGCACCACCGGCTCAAGGGTGGCCTGGCGCATGGCACCCACCGCGGGCAGACCTGCGAGCAGTGGCAGATCGAGGTCACCGGCGGCGGACGCATCTGGTATCTCCTGGACACCGTCCGGGAGACGTGCTGGATCACCTTCGCGGGCACGGGGCATCCGAGAGCCACGGACCGGAGTTGAGCCCGCGTCAAACGTCCGGCAGGGGTCCCCGGCGGCCGGATTCCGGTCGCCGGGGGACCCGTCAGGGCCGGCGGGTCAGCGGACGTTCAGGGCGTCCAGCAGCATCGGCAGTGAGGCGTGCAGCTCCCGTTCCCAGTACGCCCAGCGGTGGGTGCCCGGGCCGTAGAGGTTGGTGATCACCTCTTTTGCGCCGACCCGCTTCAGCTCATCGGCCAGCGCCTGGTTCTGGCGGTTGAAGTCCGCCTCCAGCGCGTCCGTGGCGTCGGGCGGGTCGAGAGGGCCTGCCGTGCCGTCGCCGCAGGAGAGGTAGACCGGCGTCGACTTGAGGTTCTTCGCCAGGTAGTACGGGTCGTGGGCCTCCCAGATGGCGCGCTGGTCGACCGGGTCGCCCCAGACGCGGCGCGGGTCGTCGCCCTGGCCGGCGAAGAAGCCCATGATGCGGTTGACGGACTCGTCGTTGAGCAGCGGGTGCGCGGCGCCCGAGTAGGCGGCGGCGGCCTGGAACATGCCGCGGTGGCGGGCGGCGTACATCAGGGCGCCCTGGCCGCCCATCGACAGGCCGGCGACCACGCGGTCCGGGCTCGCTCCCCAGTCGCTCTCCAGCAGCCGGCGCAGCTCGTCGGTGTGGAAGGTCTCCCACGCCGGGTCGCCGCCCTCGCCGAAGTTCCACCAGTCGCTGTACCAGCCGTTCCAGCCGGCCTCGGGCATGACGACGAGGACGTCGCGCAGGCTGTCGGTCTCCTCGACGTCGGTCATGGAGGTCCAGGAGGTGTAGTCGCCGCAGCAGCCGTGCAGCAGCCACAGGGTGGGCCAGTCCTGCGCGGGGTCGTCCGGGTCCCAGCCGTCGGGGGTCAGCAGGCGTACGGGGACGGTGCGGCCACCGAGGGCCGGGGACCGTACCGACAAGTCGACCAGGCGGTCGCCGACCTGGGTGACGCCGACGACCTCGGCGTCACCCCCCGCAGCGGACTTCGCGGCGGCTTCCGGGGCCGCCGCGGCGAGCGCCGGGGCGGCGGGGACGAGGGTGAGGAGCAGAGCGGTGAGGAGGAGGAGCAAGCGGTTTCTCACGGTCAGAACTGCTGTCATTGCGGCTCCCGTTGGAGGTGGGTCGCTGGACGTGGCTTCCGCAGTGGGGTCTGTCAGTGGCTGCCGGTAGGTTTCTCGCATGAGGCTGGTGGTGCAGGTCAGGTTGCTGCCGACGCCCGAGGAGGCGTCGGCACTGCAGCGGACGCTGTACGCCTGCAATGCCGCGGCGAACCGCGCTTCTGCAGTGGCGTATTCGACGGGCAAGCGGTCGCGTAACGACCTGCAGAAGAAGGTGTACGCCGAGCTGAAGGCAGACTTTGGTCTGTCTGCGCAGGCCGCCGTCAGGTCGGTGAAGAAGACCGTGGATGCTTACACCACTCTCAAGGCCAACGTGCGCGCGGGGCACCTCGGCCCGCAGGGTTCTCAGCGCAGAGTCAGGGCCGAGTCCAAGCCGATCGTGTTTCGCCCGGATGCGGCGCAGCCCTATGACGACCGGATCCTGTCCTGGCAGCACGACGTCGGCACTGTCAGTATCTGGACTGTCGACGGGCGGGTGAAGGGCCTGCGTTACATCGGGCATCCAGAGCAGGTGGCGCTGCTGACGAAATACCGCAAGGGTGAGAGTGATCTCGTGCACCGTGCCGGGAAGTGGCTTCTCGTCGCCACATGTGAGGTGCCCGAGCCTGGGATGTCGGAGCCGAGCGGGTGGATCGGTGTGGACCGCGGCGTTGCGAATCTGGCCACCACCAATGATGGCACCAACTACCAGGGGCGGCGTCTTGGGCGCTACCGGCGCTGGCAGGCCCGTAAGAGGGCGGAGCTGCAGGCCAGGCAGACCCGCAGCGCAACCCGGCGGGCCAAGCGGATGTCCCGCCGTGAGACCAGGCATGCCGCCCATGCAAACCACAAGATCAGCAAGGAGATCGTGGCCGTCGCGCAACGCACCGGACGCGGTATCGCCGTCGAAGACTTCGGCGGGATCCGTGAACGGGTACGGCCTCGCCGCGACCAGCGGGCCGCGCTCTCCTCGTGGCCGTTCCACCAACTCGGCGAGTTCCTGGCATACAAGTGCCGCCGGGCGGGGGTGGCGTTTCTCGAAGTTGACGCCTGCTACACCTCGCAGCGCTGCCCGCGCTGCGGGCATACCGAGCGCGGCAACCGGCCGGCTCGGGATCATTTTCGTTGTCGTCGGTGCGGGCTCGCTGGCCCGGCTGACCACGTCGCCGGGGTCAACGTGCCTGAGCGCGCACGCCTGGCGTGGGGCTTCGTCAACAGTCCCGCACTGCAAGAGACTTAGCACTTCCTCTCTTGTGGTGGATGCGACCCGTAGCCGTCCTGCCGTAGCGGGCAGCCGGGAGCGCAAATCGGCGTGAAGACCGACCGGGCCGCGAGGCCCGGCCTTTCAGGACCGGGAAGTTGACATGGACCTCTCGGAGGAGACGCGCACAGACGTACGAGGCGGCCCCGCCCGCACCCTTCAGGTGCCGGCGGGGCAGGTGGACCAGCCTCAGCAACGGTGATCGCGGACGGGCCCCTCGTCAAGACGTCGGCACCGATCAGCGTGCCGTCACCGACTCCGGTGGGTGCGTACGTAGTCGAAGCGCGCCTCGGCTCCCTCCTTGTTCATCGACACCAGCCCGATCCGCAGCCGTTCGTCCCCGGGCAGCGTCCACACGCCGTTCCACACCCACGTCCGGCCGTCGCGGCTGGTGGCCGCGCGCACCTCGTGCTCGCCGCTCTCGCCGTCGTGGCGGTACGCCAGCCGCAGCCACATGGTGTCCGCGGTGGGGCCGCCGAACATCGGCGCGTTGGCGACGGGCGTCGGCGGCGAGGTGGTGGGGCGCTCGCCTTCCTTCGCGAACTCGCTGACGTCGAGGACCGTGCCGCCGCCGCGGTTCAGCGGCACCACGGAGTGGGTCATTTTGAAGTACTTGTCGTCGTTGGCGTAGAGCAGCAGTCCGGCCTGCTGGTTGGGCTGGGCGGGGTCGAAGCCGAGCTTCGCGGTCACCGTGTAGTCGCCCTCGGGCGCGTCCCGCAGCAGTACGGAGGCGGTGTTGTTGTTCAGGTGCAGCTCGCCGTTCTGCGTGGGCCACACCAGGTCGCCGCCGTCCGTGGTCACGCCGGGCGCGGGGCCGCGCAGCCACTGCCACGGCGAGCCGGGCTCGGTGCCGGGCACGGCGGCCGAGGTGAACTCGTCGCTGTGGCCGGACAGCAGCCGGCCCGTGGCGGGCTCGGGCACGCGCTCGGTGACCGGCTCGTAGAGCCGGGCCGCGCCGACGTTGTCGGCCGACGCGCCGCCGCCGCGGGCCGCGGCGCCCACCGCGCCGGGCCGGGTCGCGTCGTCGGGCAGCGTGCGCTCCTGGGCGGCGACGGCGTCGCGCAGCCGGTCGCCGCTGACCTCCACGGTCATGCGTGCGCCGCGCACCTCGACGGCGACGTTGTGCCAGGAGTCCCAGTCGTACGAGGCGGGCAGCGGCGTCGCGGACTCGCCGAGGCTGCGGCCGTCCACGACGACGTCCGTGACCAGCGCGCCGCGGTCGCGGTCGAGCCAGGCGGTGGTGTGGTTGCGCGGGTCGCGGTAGGCGACGGTCAGGCCCGCCGCGCCGTCCGCGGACGTCACCCTCAGGTCGGCCTCGGCGCGCAGGTCGCGCGGTGCGTCATCGCCGGTGACGAGGAACGCCGGGTCGCCGCCGCCCGTCTCGTGGGTCGCGTACGGGCCGGAGTCGGCGTCGTCCGCGAGCGACCAGCCGCCGGTGCCGGTGCCTTCGGCGCGCCAGCCGTCGAGGGAGCCGCCTGCGAAGGTGCCGCCGGCGTCCCACTCGGTGACGGGGGCGCGCTGCGGCCCTTCGGAGGGCCCGGCGCCGCCGCGGACGACGGGCCAGCCGTCGATCCAGTCGAGCCGGTCGATGAGCATGGGGCGGCGGGTGAGCTGCCGGTCGGGCAGGGACGGGATGCGGTCGAGGTCGGGGTTGTCGGCGGGGATGCCGTGGTAGACGAGCCAGTCCTGCCCGGCGAGGTCGGTGGAAAGACCGTTGTGGCCGGGGCCGATCCAGCGGTTGCCGTTGGCGCCGAGGACGATGGCGCCCTTGCTCGTTGGCGCCGTCAGGTCGACGCCCTCGTCGTCGCGGAAGGGCCCGGTGGGGCTGGTGGAGCGGCCGGCCTTGACCTGGTAGCCGCTGTACGCGCCGTCGCAGCAGCCGGCGTCGGAGTAGAAGAGGTAGTAGTAGCCGTCGCGGCGGACGACGAACGCGCCTTCCATGCGCCGGCCCTGGGCGACCTGCGTCACCTCGCCGGTGATGCGGGTGCGCTCCGCGTTCATCTCCGCGACGCACAGGATGTCGTAGCTGCCCCAGTACAGATACGTCTTGCCGTCGCGGTCGGTGAACTGCGCCTGGTCGATGCCGCCGGTGGGGCAGCCGCTGGGCGTGGGCAGCACGGGACCGGTGTCCGTCCACGGGCCGGTGGGCGTGGGGGCGGTGGCGGCGCCGACGGTGTTACGGCCGGGGACGGAGTAGTAGAGGGTGTAGTGGCCGTCGTTGTAGCGGATGTCGGGGGCCCACAGCCGGGAGCCCTGGTGCCAGTCGGGCTGGGTTTCCGGGGTGAAGACCTCGCCGGCGTACTCCCAGGTCGCCAGGTCCGCGGAGCGCAGGATCGGCAGCATCCGCTCGCTCTGCTCGCCGCCGGACTGGAAGACGGGGTTCATGGTGCCGTAGGCGTACCAGTAGCCGTCCTTGCCGCGGATCGTCACGGGGTCGGGGAAGGTGTCGACGACGCCGTCGGTGACCGGGTTGGCGTACGTCCCGGGGGCGGCCTCCGCCGCCTTCTCCGCCGGCGCCGGGCCCGAGGCCGTCGCCGACGACAGCGGCAGCAGTCCCGCGAGGAGCGCGCACAGCAGCAGCGCGGTCCGTGTCCACGTCCGTCTCATGCGGTGGTTCCTTCCGGTTCGAATGAGCTGAGGGTCGGGTCGTGGTCGAGGGCGCCGACGTCGTACATCGGCGTCATCCAGTGGTAGAAGTTGTCGCCGCGCTCGCGCAGCAGCTCGTACAGCCGGCGCAGCAGCCGGCGGCGTACGGGCAGCAGTTCGGGGTGCCCGTAGCGGTTGGTCAGCTCGTGCGGGTCGGCGGCCAGGTCGTACAGCTCGTTGACCGACTCGGGGTTGACGACGAGCTTGTAGCGCTCGTCGCGGATCATGCGCTGCGGGTACGGGAAGTGGTGGCCGTGGAACTCGGCGAGCAGCTCGGCGGGCCACTCGGGGTGCTCGCCGCGGACCAGCGGCAACAGGCTGCGGCTGTCGACGGCGGGCGCGGTGTCGCAGCCGGCGAGGTCCAGGATGGTGGCGGTGCAGTCGGTCAGCGTCACGAACTCGTCCCTGACCTGCGGTGGGGCGCCGGGGACGCGGACGATGCCGGGGATGCGGTAGATGTCCTCGTACATCGCCGGGCCCTTGTCGTGGAGGCGGTGGGCGCCGGTGAACTCGCCGTGGTCGGCGGTGAAGAACACCGCGGTCTCGTCGGTCAGGCCGAGGTCGTCGAGGCGGTCGAGGATGCGGCCGATCTGGCGGTCGATGAGGGTGACGTAGCCCCAGTAGACGGCGATGAGCTTGCGGGTGACCTCGATGGGGATGGTGTCGAACGTCCAGTGGGCGCTGTAGTTGCGCTGGACGGCCGGCTTGCCCTCGAAGGTCTCGGCGATCGACGGAGGCAGCTCGACGAGGCCGGGGTCGTACCTGTCGTAGTACTCGTCGGGCAGCAGGTAGGGCAGGTGCGGGCCGAAGAAGTGGGCGGCGAGGAAGAAGGGGCGGCCGGTGGCCGCGTAGGTGTCCAACTGCTCGATGGCGCGGGTGGCGAGGTAGTGCTCGAAGGTGGCCTCGGCGGGCTGGTGGAGCCGGGCGGCGAGCAGGTTGCCGGGGTTGCCGTTGGGGGTGGTGCCGCGGACCGCGTCGGAGATCCGGTACGGCGGCAGCCCCCGCTCGTCGAGGTAGGCGAGGTAGTCGGGGTGGTCGACGGGGTTGTGCCAGCCGGGCAGGTCGGGTCCGTCGAAGCCGTAGGAGGCGGCGTTGCGGTGGGTGCCGCCGTGCCACTTGCCGACGAGGCCGAGCTGGTAGTCGCGGGCGGCGAGCGCGCCGGGGAAGGTGAAGGCGTCGCTGCGCAGGTCTTCCAGATAACCGACGTTGCGCTCGTAGTTGGCGAGCAGCCGGTGCCGGAACGGCGCCTGGCCGGTGAGGAGGCTGGCGCGCGCGGGGGTGCAGATGGCGGTGGGGGTGTAGCACCGGTCGAAGCGGGTGCCGGCGGCGGCGAGCCGGTCGAGGTGGGGGGTGGCCACGTGCGGGTTGCCGTAACAGCCCAGGGTGTCGACGCGGTGCTGGTCGGTCATCAGGAAGAGCAGGTTCACTTGGCGCCGGCCTTCGTGTAGAGGTCGCCGCGGTAGTACTCAGCCGGGTCGGGCGCCTCGTCGAGCTGGCCGGTGCCGACGAAGAACTCGGCGAGGTCGCCCAGCCAGCCGGCCACCGTGCCGTCCTCGGTCTTGGCGACGAGGTCCTTGGTGGCCAGCAGTTCCTGGTTGGCGGCGTCGGCCTTGACCTTCTCCTCGTCCAGCTTGAGCATCGCCGCGGTGTCGGCGACGGCCTCCCCGGGGTTCTCGAAGCGCCAGTCGTTGGCCTCCTGGAGGACCCCGATGACCTTGGTGGTCAGCTCGGGGTCGACGCCGGTGCCGGCGACGAAGGCGTTGGGGAAGTAGCTGTCCTCGAAGTCGCGGGTGCTGGCGACCTCTTCGAGGTCGGGGACCTTGGCCTTGATCTCGTCGATCATCGGGTACCACAGGCCGGCACCGTCTATCTGCCCGGAAGAGAACGCGGAGACGATGGTCGCGGGGTCCATCGGCACCTTCTCGACGTCGTCGATGGACATCCCCTCCTCCTGCAGGGCGAGGTTCAGCGCCATGTCCCCGGAGGTGCCCTCGGGGACGCCGACCTTCTTGCCCTTCAGCTCGGCGAGCGAGGTGATGCCGGGCTGGGCGATGACGCGGTCGGCGTAGCCGAGGGTGTTGACGGCGACGACGTCGGCCTTGCCGGAGGCGGGCAGCCACATGGCGCCGGGGCCGATGTAGCCGAAGTCGAGGTCGCCGGCGCCGAGGGCCTGGATCTGGATGGGGCCGTTGTTGAAGACGGAGACCTCGGCGTCGAGGCCGGCCTTCTTCCACAGGCCCTGCTTCTCGGCGATCGCCAGGAGGCTGGCGCCGTTGTAGTCGTTGATGTAGCCGAAGCGGACGGTGGAGCCGTCTGATCCGCCGCCGTTGTCGTCGGAGCATGCGGCGACCGGGAGTGAGATGAGCGCTACGGTGAGTGAGAGGGCGAGGGTACGACGGGTCGCACGCATGGCGGATCGGTCCTTTCGGGTGTGCTGAAGTCTGTGGAGACGTAGAGGTGTTCGGGGGTACGGGGTCAGGCGGCGGCCGGGGCGGGGCCCTGGTGGTAGACGGAGTGCCAGACCTCGTTGCGTATCCGGCCGAACTCGGGCGACAGCCGGATCTCCTCGGTACGGGGATAGGGCAGCGCGACGTCCACGACGCGGTGGATCCGCCCGGGGCGGGCGGCCATCACCACCACCCGGCTGGCCAGGTAGACCGCCTCGTCGACGTCGTGTGTGATGAACATGACGGTGCGCTTGTCCTGGCTCCAGGTGTCCAGGAGCTGGTCCTGCAACTGCACCCGGGTCAGCGCGTCCAGCGCCCCGAACGGCTCGTCCATCAGCAGCACCTGCGGGTTGACCGCGTACGCCCGGGCGATGGCGCAGCGCTGCTTCATGCCGCCGGACAGCGTCTTGGGCAGCGCGTCGGCGAAGTCGGTGAGGCCGACGAGTTCGATGGCGTGGCCGGCCCGCTTCCTGCGCTCGCCGGCCGCCAGACCGGCGAGCCGCAGCCCGAACTCGACGTTCTGGCGCACCGTCAGCCACGGGAAGAGGGCGTACTGCTGGAAGATCACCCCCCGGTCGGGGCCAGGGCCGGTGACGGGCCCGCCGTCGACCAGGACCTCGCCCGAGGTGGGCTCGGCGAGCCCCGCGGCCATGTTGAGCAGGGTGCTCTTGCCGCAGCCCGAGGGGCCGACGACGGTGACGAACTCGCGGTCGGCGATGTCCAGGGACACCCCGTCCAGGGCGGTGAAGCCGGTGCCCTTCATCGGGAAGGTCTTCACGACGTCCCGGAAGGAGATTCTCTCGGTCATCGGCGCTCCTGCCAGCCGGTGAGACGCCGCTCGGCGAGCAGCAGCAGCCGGTCCATGACCAGGCCGAGCACGCCGATGGTGATCAGTCCCACGAAGATGGTGTCGAGGTCGTAGTAGGTCTGGGCGTGCTGCATGCGGAAGCCCAGGCCCTCCTGGGCGGCGATCAGCTCCGCGGCCACCACGGTGGCCCAGGCGGCGCCGAGGCCGATGCGCATGCCGACGAGGATGAACGGGGTCGACGCGGGGATCACGACCTTCAGGAAGATAACGCGGTCGGAGGCGCCGAGGACCCGGGCGGCGTTGATGAGGGTGCGGTCGACGTCGACCACGCCCTGGAAGGCGGCGACGACGCAGCTCAGGAACGCCGCCAGGAAGATGACGAAGACCTTCGGCGTCTCGCCGATGCCCATGAGCACGATCGCCAGCGGGATGAGCGCCAGCGGCGGGATGGTGCGGAAGAACTGCACGTACGGCTCCAGCAGCCCGCGGGCCGTGGGGTACCAGCCCATGAGGAAGCCGACGGGTATCGCCAGCGCGGTGCCGAGCGCGAAACCGGTGAAGACGCGGCGCAGGCTGGCGAGCAGGTCGTCGGCCAGGGTGCCGTCGGCGATCAGGTCACCCGCCTTCCGGGCGACGGCGAGCGGCCCCGGCAGGCTCTCGACGTTGAGGGCGGCCAGCACCGCCCAGACGGCCACGCCCACGGCCAGCGCGATGAGGTTCAGCACGAGGGAGCGGACCCGGCCGCGCCGCTCGGTGCTGCGGCGCGTGCGGGGCTGGGCGGCCCGCTTGCGGGGTGTGGTGATCACGGCCATACGCACCTCATTCGTCTCACGCCTGCCTCTCACGCGTGCGTCTCACGCGTCGTCCTGGGGACCGGCGTCTGCGGGGTAGTGGGAGAGCAGGGGGGATTCGTGGAGCACCAGGGCGATGGCGCCGAGCGCGCCGCCGGTGGCGCCGAGGGTCGCGGGGCGCAGCACCACGCGGTCGCGGGAGGCGGGCATGATGTGCGCGCCGAGGGCCTTCTCCACGGGGCCGGTGAGCGCCTCGCCGGTGCGGGCGAGTTCGCCGCCGATGACGATCACGCCGGGGCCGATCGCGTTGCAGACGGCGGCGAGTACGGTGCCGATGTGGGCGCCGGCGACGGCCAGCACGGCGCGGGCCGCGGGGTCGTCGGCGGACAGCGCGGCGGTGAAGTCGGCGAGGCCCTCGGCCCGGCCGCCGACGGCGCGGTAGGCGTCGAGTACGGCGCCGACGGAGGCCACGGTCTCCAGACAGCCCGCGCCGCCGCACTCGCAGGGGGCGCCGTTCGGCACGGCGGTGACGTGGCCGAGTTCGCCGGAGAGCCCGAAGGCGCCGCGGTGCAGCGAGCCGCCGACGATGAGGCCGCCGCCGACGCCGTGTGAGACGCGCAGGTAGAGGACGTCGGCGTCGTCGGCGGCGGCGCCCCAGGTGGCTTCGGCGAGCGCCGCGAGGCGGGTGTTGTTGTCCAGCAGGACAGGCACGCCGAAGCTCTTGCGCAGCAGATCGGACAGCACGTCCAGGCGCCGGCCGCCGGCGGTGAGGTCGCCGGGGGCGCCGATGGGGCCGACGACGCCGACGCCGACGGCGTCGAGCGCGCCGAGGCGCAGGGCGCCGCCGGTCAGGGTGCCCACGAGGCGTTCGGCGAGCCGTACGCGCTCCTCCCAGGGCAGGTCGGGGGCGTGCTGTTCGCTGGCGGAGCCGACGATCTCGTGGGCGACGTTGACGGCGGCGACGTGGACGGCGCGGCGGGCGAAGTCGATGCCGAGGGCCTGCCCGGCGTCGGGGTTGAGGGACAGCTTCTCCACGGGCCGGCCGCGCCGCCGCTCCTCGGCCAGCGGCGCGGCGGCGACGACGGCGCCGCTGGCGACGAGGTCGCCGACGATGTCGTAGAGCGTGGTGCGGGAGAGCCCGCAGCGGGTCCCGAGTTCGCCGCGGCTGAGGGGGCCGTGCTTGCGCAGCAGGGAGAGCACGAGCTCTTCGTGCTCGCGGCGGAGGCGGGAGAGGGGGCCGGCGGAGGGGTGCATGGCCGACAGCATGGAGACGCCCCGAGTTTTTCGTCAACAGGTCGGAAAAAAGAAACACACGGCCGCAAGACTCCCGTCACAGAACTCCGTCGGAGTTGCCGCCCGATGGTTCTCGCGTGACCTGCGGCGATGACCCGGGGCCCGGTCCCGGGGGTGTGCCCGGTCCGACCGGATTATTTTTCCGACCTGTTGACGAAAATCTTGGGACGTTCGCATCCTGGGCGCGCCACGACGAGAGAGGACGAGTGAAGATGACCCACTCAGCGAGCGGTTCGTCCATCGGCCGGCGGTCCCTGCTGGCCGGCGCCGGCTCCGTGGGAGCGGCGGCGGCGCTGGCGCCCGTACCGGCGTCCGCTGTATCTCCCGCGTCCGCGGCGGATCCCGCGTCCGCGGACGCGCCCGCGGGCGGGACGGGCGCCGCGGGGAACTGGCCCGACCTCGAACCGTACGGGCTCGCCGACACCCGCGCCGACCTGTGGCCGCGCGAGGACAACTCCTTCGTGCTGCCGCTGGAGCTGCGCCCCCGCGACGCGGAGCGCGGCGTGGTGTGGATGCGCGACACGTACGTCAACTGCTTCGAGGTCGACGGCCGTCCGCTGTACGTCGCCACCGGCACCACCCGCGTCCCCGGGCTGGAGACCGCGGGCCCGTACAACGACGGGATCTTCGTGTGGACGGCCCCCGACCTGAACGGGCCGTGGCGGCTGGCCGACACCACCGGCATCCGGCCGGGCGCGGAGAAGGGCAAGGTGTGGTCGCCTGAGTTCACCGGCGAGAACCGGCCGGGGCGTACCGTCGTCGCGCCGTGGCAGGAGTACTGGCACGACGACGAGTTCGGCAAGCGCGCCAACGTCTGGGCGCCGGAGGTGCACTACTTCCGCGGCACCTGGTACATCGTGGCCTGCATGGGCGACCACTCGCGCCTGGTCGGCTCGTTCATGCTGGTGAGCGAGGGCGGGGTGGAGGGTCCGTACCGGGTGATCGAGGGCAATCTCGACAAGCCCTTCGGCGATCCTGTCAGCGGCGGCCCGGCGTTCATCGAGCCCGGCGCGTACCACCACATCGACGGCAGCCTCTACAGCGAGGGCGACGAGGCCTGGCTGGTCCTCCACAACGACCTGTACGCGAAGTTCCGCGACGACATGGAGGACATCGTCCCGGCGACCGCGCTGCCGCGCTTCGAGCAGTCGCGCTACTCCCCCGAGCCGTATCTGGAGGGCGCGTACGTCTTCAAACACGAGGGGAGGTACTTCCTGGTGCACGCCGCGTGGGACCGGGCCTCGCTCGACGCGTACGGCAGCACGCGGCACGCGTACGAGCCGCGCGCCACCGGCCGCGTGCAGTACCAGTACGACGCGGTGGTGGCGGTCGCCGACCGCTTCGAGGGCCCGTACTCCAGACGCTGGACCGCGGGCGTGAGCACCGGGCACAACAACTTCTTCGCCGACGCGGACGGCCGGTTGTGGGCGACGTTCTTCCGCAACCCCAACTTCGGCTACTGGGCCGACCCCGTCCGCCTCGCCGACGCCGCCGTCCCCGGCGTCGTACGCCTGGAGTGGACCGGCGGACCCGACGGGCGCATCTACGTGCAGCGCCGCCGGGGGCGTACGGCCGCGGACTGACCGCGCTCCCCCACTCCCCTGCCGGCCCGCGTTGATCGCCGCGACACCGCCCGGCGCGCGGCGGACCGGTGGCAGACTGGCCACCGGTCCGCCGAAGGAGCCCGCAGTGTCGATGATCAAAAGCCTCCGCCACGTGGTGCGCAGGGCACCCCGGCGCACCGTCGACCTGAGCCACCACGCCCGCTCCCCGCTCGGCAGCGCGGTGGTGAACTGCGTCTCGTATCTGGACGGCGCGCGCCTGCAGCAGGGCAGTTGCCCGGCCGCAGAGGCGCTGCGGCAGGTGCGCAGGCGCGGGGAGGGCTTCGTGTGGATCGGGCTGCACGAGCCGCGGCAGGAGGAGTTCGCCGGCCTCGCCGACCTCTTCGGGCTGCATCCGCTGGCGGTCGAGGACGCGGTGCACGCGCACCAGCGGCCCAAGGTCGAGCAGTACGACGACACGCTCTTCGCCGTCTTCAAGACCGTGCGCTACGTCGAGCACGCGGAGCTGACCGCGACCAGCGAGGTGGTCGACACCGGCGAGCTGATGGTCTTCGCCGGACCCGACTTCGTGATCACCATCCGGCACGGGCCGCACGGCTCGCTGGGTCCGCTGCGCGAGGCGCTGGAGTCGTCGCCCGCGCAGCTCGCCCAGGGCCCGGCGGCCGTGCTGCACGCGATAGCCGACCACGTCGTCGACGACTACCTCGCGGTGACCGACGCGGTGCAGCGCGACATCGACGACGTGGAGTCCGGCGTCTTCAGCGAGCACGCCCGCCGCGGCGACGCCGGCCGGATCTACCAGCTCAAGCGCGAGCTGCTGGAGCTGCGCCGGGCCGTCGCCCCGCTGGACCGGCCGCTGCAGCGCCTCGCCACCAGCCCCATGCCGCACATCGCGCCGGGCATACGGGCGTACTTCCGGGACGTGGCCGACCACCTGCAGCGGATCACCGATCAGATCACGTCGTACGACGCGCTGCTGGACTCCATCCTCCAGGCGCATCTGGCGCAGGTGACCGTGGCGCAGAACGAGGACATGCGGAAGATCACGGCATGGGCGGCGATCATCGCGATCCCGACGATGGTGTGCGGGGTGTACGGGATGAACTTCGCGCACATGCCGGAGCTGGGCTGGACCTACGGGTATCCGGCGACGCTGCTGGTCATCGCGGTGGCGTGCGCCGTGGTGCACCGGGGCTTCCGCCGCAACGGCTGGCTCTGACGCCCGTACGCGCCGCGGGGGACGGCTGTCCGGATCCAGCGGGTGCCCGCCACTCCGATCCGATACGAAGTTGGCGTCCTTCTTGACTTAGAATCTGTCCACCGTAGGATCGGAGACGGCGAGAGCCACAGGAAGCAGGAAGACCTCGTACGGCAGGAGACGAAGACTCCGACATGCCCGTACGCCGCCGCTGCGAACCGCACGACTGCCCGGAGTCCGGTTCGTGGGTCGCGTCCAGGCGCAGACCGGCCACGCCGCCGGGTGCGTCGGCGCCTGCCCCGGCACTTCCGTGCTTCCTCCGCCCCGCGGTAGCCGAGCACCGCACCCTCAACCGCATGGTCCGGAAGGATTTTCATGGCCGACAAGCCTGAAGCACACGTCCACGACACCACCCCGGAGGAGGCGGCAGGCTGCCCCGTCGCGCACGCCCGCGCCCCGCACCCGACCCAGGGCGGCGACAACCGCCAGTGGTGGCCCGAGCGCCTGAACGTGAAGATCCTCGCCAAGCACCACCCCGCCGCCAACCCCCTCGGCGAGGACTTCGACTACGCCGAGGCGTTCCAGAGCCTGGACCTGGCCGCGGTCAAGCGGGACATCGCCGAGGCGCTGACCACCTCGCAGGACTGGTGGCCGGCCGACTTCGGCCACTACGGCCCGCTGATCGTCCGGATGGCGTGGCACAGCGCCGGTACGTACCGCATCCACGACGGCCGCGGCGGCGCTGGCGCCGGCCAGCAGCGCTTCGCGCCGCTGAACAGCTGGCCGGACAACGGCAACCTCGACAAGGCCCGCCGCGTGCTGTGGCCGGTGAAGCAGAAGTACGGCCGGAACCTGTCCTGGGCCGACCTGCTGATCCTCTCCGGCAACGTCGCGCTGGAGTCGATGGGCTTGGAGACCTTCGGCTTCGCCGGCGGTCGCGCGGACGTCTGGGAGGCCGAGGAGGACGTCTACTGGGGCCCCGAGAGCGAGTGGCTCGGGGACAACCGCTACAGCGGCGACCGCGAGCTGGAGAACCCGCTCGGCGCCGTGCAGATGGGCCTCATCTACGTCAACCCCGAGGGCCCCAACGGCAACCCCGACCCGCTCGCCGCGGCCCGCGACATCCGTGAGACCTTCCGCCGGATGGCGATGAACGACGAGGAGACCGTCGCCCTCATCGCCGGCGGCCACACCTTCGGCAAGACCCACGGCAACGGCCCCGCCGAGGCCGTCGGCCCCGCCCCCGAGGGCGCCCCGATGGAGGCCATGGGCCTGGGCTGGGCCAGCAGTCACGGCAGCGGCAAGGCCGGCGACGCGATCACCAGCGGCCTCGAGGTCACCTGGACCGACACCCCCACCGCCTGGGACAACAGCTTCTTCGAGATCCTCTTCGGCTACGAGTGGGAGCTGTTCAAGAGCCCCGCGGGCGCCAACCAGTGGCGGCCGAAGGACGGCGCCGGCGCGGGCACCGTGCCCGACGCCCACGACCCGTCGAAGCGGCACGAGCCGAGGATGCTGACGACGGACCTGTCGCTGCGCTTCGACCCCGCGTACGAGCAGATCTCGCGGCGCTTCAAGGACAACCCCGCGGAGTTCGCGGAGGTCTTCGCCCGCGCCTGGTTCAAGCTGACCCACCGCGACATGGGCCCGAAGGCCCGCTACCTCGGCCCGGAGGTGCCGGCCGAGGACCTCATCTGGCAGGACCCGGTGCCGGAGGTCACGCACGAGCTGGTCGACGCGGCGGACGTCGCGTCGCTGAAGACCCGGGTGCTGGCGTCCGGCCTGTCGGTGTCCGAGCTGGTCTCCACGGCGTGGGCGTCGGCGTCCACGTACCGCGACAGCGACAGGCGCGGCGGCGCCAACGGCGCCCGTATCCGCCTCCAGCCGCAGGTGGGCTGGGACGTCAACGAGCCCGCCCGCCTGGCGCGGGTGCTGCGCACCCTTGAGGGCGTGCAGGAGGAGTTCAACGCGGCGCAGTCCGGCGGCAAGCGGATCTCGCTGGCCGACCTGATCGTCCTCGCCGGCGCCGCGGGCGTCGAGAAGGCGGCCAAGGACGCCGGCGTCGAGGTCCAGGTCCCGTTCACCCCGGGCCGTACGGACGCCACCGAGGAGCAGACCGACGCCGAGTCGTTCGCCGCGCTGGAGCCGACCGCGGACGGCTTCCGCAACTACCTGGCCAAGGACGGCCAGCTCCCCGCCGAGTACCTGCTCCTCGACCGCGCCAACCTCCTCGCCCTGAGCGCCCCGGAGATGACGGTCCTCGTCGGCGGCCTGCGCGTCCTGGGCGCCAACCACCAGCAGTCCGCCCACGGCGCCTTCACCACGGCCCCGGGCACGCTGACGAACGACTTCTTCGTCAACCTGCTCGACATGAGCACCACGTGGAAGTCGGTCGACGGCGAAGGCCAGCTCTTCGAGGGCCGCGACCAGGCCGGCGAGGTCAAGTGGACGGGCACCCGCGCGGACCTGGTCTTCGGCTCGAACTCGGAGCTGCGCGCGGTGGCGGAGGTCTACGGGAGCGACGACGCGAAGGAGAAGTTCGTACACGACTTCGTCGCGGCGTGGGACAAGGTCATGACCCTGGACCGCTTCGACCTCAACTGACCCCGACCTGACCCCGACCGGGCCGGCCCCTTCCCGTGAGGGCCGGCCCGGCGGCTTTGCCGGGCGCCCTGTCCCCTACGATGAGGCTGCTCATCCGCCAACGGCCCGAAGGACCGCGATGGAGCGCTCACCGAGGATCACCCACCTGTCATGGGGCCGGACGGTGGTCGAGAAGACCACCCGGTCCTGTCCGGAGGGGCCCGAGAGGAAGCTGCTCGCGGCGGCGGCCACGGGCGCGGCTGAGGCCGTGCGGCCCCGGACCACAGCGGTGTGCGCACACGGCATCGGCAGCTGGTCCCCGTGGAGTGCACTCGCGGAGTGCTACGCGGCGATCGTCACCGCGGTCCTGGCCAGCCGCGGGGTGCGGCGGACGCGGCGGGAGTCGGCGAAGACCACCGCTTGGAGGACCGCGAAGCGGCCTATGCCCGCCAGGGCCGAGGCGGAGAGGTAGACGGCCTGCTCGGTGACGACCGAGGGGTCCGCCTGCATCGCGTGCAGCACCAGCAGCGCGGCGGTGGTGAAGGCGTAGGAAACGGCCACCGTCAGCGCCGACTGCAGGTGTACGCGCCAGCCGCCGCGCTCGCTGCGGAACGACACCCGGCCGTGCAGCTCGGTGGCCAGCACCGTCGAGACCACGGTGATCAGCGCGTTGGCGACCATCATCGGCATGGTCCCGTCGAGCAGCACGAGCGCACCGCTGGAGGCCAGTCCGACACCGCCACCGCAGACCACGAACCGGGCGAACGCCGCGACGGCCGGGCGGCTGGGGAGCTGAATCACGGGGTCCTCCGAGGTCGGTGTGCACCGCTTCTGCGGTAACACCCACGAAGCTACGGATCATCCGGCCCCGGCACGATCGGGGTTCCCCCCGTCCTTGGTAGGGGTTACCCCCCCTTCACCCCTGAGGGCTGGTGCCACCCCGCAGTACCGGTATCGACACCGTCGACCTTCTCTGCACCAACGGCAGGAGCCAGGAGCGGCAGGTTCTATGGGGCGGACGTGGCCATGGGCCCCTGGACTTCCAGGATGACAGCCGCGCCACCGATGGTCCGGTCTTCGTGCATCGTGATCGTTTGGCCGGGCTGGAGGTGTCGCCACTGCGAGGGATCGAGGGGCTGGTGTTCTGCGGCCGATGTGGAACATCGGAAATCGCACTCCAACTGGTGAGGACCACCTCAGCATTGCACTCCTGTGGGTCGAGTTCACCCCCACCCTGGGGCCCGGCGAGCGTTCCTCGGTGCGACTTGCGCAGGGCCACCTCCCACTCATCGTGGGCGAGGTAGTCCCAGACGTCGTTGATCGTGATGTCGTTCTCGGTGGCGATCCCCGCGGGGACCAGCAGGGAGGCGGCGACCACCCGGCAGGCCCCAGGCGCAACTCCGCAGATCGAGGCCCCGCCGGGGCGCTCGCCCGCGACCGTAGCCGGCACGTCCGCCGTGGGCAGCGACCCCTTTGACGCGCACGGCGCGAACTTGCCGGGCACAGCGCGACGCCGGCGCTCGGACTCGGGACAGCCGCGCTCAGGCGCGCGTCGCCTGCACCACGCCGTGGGGCACGACCTGCGTGCCTGGACACGTCACCTAGTACCACCCGGTCATGGCCGTGATGCTGTCCCGGGTCCAGGCCGTGCTTCCGCTCCGGATGTCCAGGACCAGCTTGGCCGCGGGGCTCGCCGAGTCCGCGGTGACGTGCGCGTTCTTCGCCCCCAGGTGGCCGGTGCGCTGGTTGTTGGAGCACATCGGGAGGGCAACGCCATCGGGACCGGGACCGACTCCTCTGTCTCGCCGCCACCTGCGCTCACGCCGCGCAACAGCCGATCAGCTGCACTGCGATGGACCGGCCCTCACCGAACGCTGCCGAGGTCGCCGAAGACTCGCACGATCCACCGGTCCATCCTGGCTGCGAAGTCCGCTGCTGATTCGATGTCCGAGGCAGGGAGGGAACCGGCGTCGTCCAGGCCGTCGAAAAAGTCCACATCGGCCCAGCCACCACGCAGCAGGACTACCGACAGCTCAGCCCCTGCCAGACTCGAGACAACCAGGCCGAGCGAATCGGGATCATTCACCCGAGCCCTGTCGGTCTCCAACGGCTGGGGCCACTCAGCCTCCCCATCCCTCCAGGTCATCTCTCCAACCGCAAGGCCGGCCGACCTCCAGCACCCGACTCGCTTCGCCAGCGCGGCAGCCGCCTCGTCGAGATCAACGACTCTGTCCATACGGGGGATCATCCCTCATGGACAAACCCCGGCAGCCCCAGAGCGTCCAGCCATAAGCGGCGAACGCGCCCGGCCTTCAGCCGGTGCGGTACGACGCGACCACGCCGCGGGAGAAGGACATGTCATCACCGTGGAGCCGGCCGGTGCCGACGGCGCCGACGGCCCAGACCTCCCGGGTGCCGGGTACGAGCTGAAGGTCGTAGACCTCGAAGTGCTGGGGTTCTTCGGTGCTCTCGCCGGAGCGGCCCGCGACCGGTTCCGGGTCCTTGATCATGTGCAGCCCGCCGTCGGCGGTGCGGTGCTGCTCGCTGCCGAAGGCGCTGCCCAGGACGAACCCGCCCGCGCCGTCCCCGGCCCCCCGCATGGCCGACTGGGGCGGCGTCTTCCTGCCCGAGGTGTCCAGGGCCTTCGGCGCCTTCCGCCAGCGCGAGCCGTCCCAGCGCAGCGCGAACGCCGTGTGGTGGACATCGGGGCCGGACTCGTCGGCGTAGCTGTGCGAGCCGAACGCCCACGCCTGCTTCGGGGAGAGGGCGACGATCTCCATCAGCCGGGCCTCCTCCTGCGGCTTCGGGTCGGCGTGGCGGTACTCGGGGGCGGGCACCGACCGCCACTCGTCGCCGTCGAAGTGCACGAGCCCCGGCTGCGGCACGTCGTCGTCCGACGGGTGACCGAGCCGGCCCGCTGCCCACACATCGTCCGGACCGCTCGCCGACAGCGAGTCGAAGTAGCCCTCGGCGGGCAGCCGATGGCTGCTCCACCGCCGGCCGTCCCAGTGGTGCGCGACGGGTTCGGGCGTCGACGAATCCAGCGCCCACACGTCGTCGGGCGCGAGTACGGCCACATCCCGCACGCTGAAGTCCACCGACGTCCTGTGCCACCGCCTGCCGTCGAAGCGCGCCGCCCCCGGCAGCCCTTGTGCCCCGACGTCCTCGGACCCCAACTCGCCGAACAGCCACACGTCCTCGGGACCGGACGCCTCCAGCACGGCGGCGGCCAGCCCCGCGCCCTTGTCCGGGCGCAGCAGCGCCGGCATCTCGGCGCGCCGCCAGTCGCCGCCGTCGCGGTGCAGCAGGTAGGCGTGGCTGGCGCCGTCGTCGCCCACCTGCGAGGCCACCGCCCAGCCCTCCTCGGGGGACGCGGCGGCAAGGCTGTGCACGCTCGCTTCCCGGGACGTACTGACGTAGTCCAGCCGCCAGCGCCCGGCACCCTCGTCCTCGCCGCCGCTGCCACATCCGCTCGCCAGCAGCACGGCCGCCGTCCCCCACACCACGCCGCGCCGCAACCGGGCCCCCGCGCGAAGCGCGGCACGCCGCGCCTGGCGGGTCTCGCGGGTGAAGCAGCGCCTCACGTGCCATCTCCTTCTTCGGCAGCCGTCCCCAGGTCATCCGGGTAGAGCTCCGGCGTGAACCAGGCACGGGACGACCTGGGCACGGAGAGCAGCAGCACCCCGAGCACCACCCCGAAGAAGAGGATCGCCACCGTCCGGGCCCCGCGATTGCCCTGCCACAGCCCCAGAGCCGCCGCGCCCGGCAGCAGCCCGAGAAGGGCGAACAGCGCGGCGACCGGCTCGCCGGCAGCGACCGCCAGCCCGATCCCGAACCCGACGAACACGACGGCCCAGAGCCCGGCATAGACGATCGCCACGATGACCGGAGCCGGAGGAACGTGCTTCTCTCCGCGCTCTCTGGTCGAGTCTGAGGACGACATGCCGAGTAATGTCGCCGCCGCCCGCGACCCCGTCCAGGACACCCGGATCTTCTTCACCGGACCTGCACAGGGAGTCGGCGGCGGTGAACCCGGGCTCGGCTCACGCCAGGCGGTGTTCCCACCTCAGCGCCGGGTCGTCCCCCATCCTCGGGACAGCCGCGCTCGGGGGGGGCGCGTCGCCTGCACCACGCCGAGGGGCACGAGCGGGCTACGGGGGGTGCGCGCCGCGGGGCGAAAGTCGACCCCCGTGGGCGACTTGCCCGGGTCTGGCGGGTGGGTTGCCGCGAGTTTTGACGCCGCGGGCACCGTCGCCAGCGCCAGGGCGCGTACGGCGTCCGCGGAGATCATCACCGGGCGGCGGCGGACGCGGTCCAGCCAGGCGCCGACCGGCAGGCCGAGCACGACGAACGGCAGGGTGAGGGTGGTCTTGAGCACGGATGTCGCCGCGGCGCCCGCGTGGAGTGTCGTCACCGCCGCCAGCGGGATCACCACCTGCCCGATCTGGGCGCCCCACAGGGCCACTCCCGACGCCGTCAGATACCGCCGCCGGTCCCGTTCGGCGTCGTTCCGTGCCGCTGTCGCCGTGGCTGCGCTCGTCGGGTCCGCGCTCGCCGGGTCCGCGCTCGTCGCGACATCGCTCGTCACGTGTTTGCTCGTCACGGCGGACAGCTTCCGCACCCGTCCCGCCGGGTCACAACTGATTCACGCTAGAGTGAATCGATCATGGCCCGTACGACGATCACCCTCACCCTCGGCGCGGCCGACCTGAGCCTCCTGCGCTGGGCGATCTCCCCCGCCTGGGAGCTGCTGGCGAGCATCCGCGCCCTGCACGCGCCGGCCGCGCGCGCCATCCACATGCCCTGGCTCACCGTCCACCGGGACGACCCCCTGCTGCGCTCCGCGGCGCCGGGGGCGGTGCGCACCCGCGCGCTGACCGCCGGTCCCCGCGACCACCTCCCCGGCTTCCTCGCGCCCACCCCCGCCTCGCCGCTGGCGACCATCGACGACGAGCTGCGGCTGGTGGCGGCCACCCCGGCGGACGTGGTGCGGCGGGATCTCCGCGGGGTGTTCCCGGACGGGGTGCCGCCGGCGCTGGCGCCGATGCTGCGGGCGCCGCGGCGCGAGCTGGCGGCGGCCGTACGGGAGTTGCGGGCCTACTGGCAGCGTGCGCTCGCGCCCGCGTGGCCCCGGGTCCGCGGGCTGCTGGAGTCCGACGTCCACCACCGGGCCCGTACGCTGACGGAGCGCGGGCCCGCCGCGATGTTCCGCGGCATCCACCGCGACCTGACCTGGCACGCGCACGCCGGTTCCGGCACCCTCACCGTCGCGAACCGGGCGGGTGCCTCCGGCCCGCGCCGGCGTGTGCTCGACGGACGGGGGCTCGTCCTCGTACCGTCCGCGTTCGCCTGGCCGCGCGTGTGGCTCAAGACCAGCGAGCCCTGGACGCCCGTCGTCCGCTACCCGGTCCGCGGCATCGGCGCGCTGTGGGAGGCGGAGGCCGACGCCCGTCCCGATCTCGCCGCCGCGCTCGGCGCGACCCGGGCGCGGCTGCTGCTGCTCCTGGAGACCCCTGCCACCACCGACGAGCTGGCCCGGCGCACCGGGCTGGCCGCGGGCGGGGTCTCGGTCCAGCTCCACCGGCTCGCCGCCGCGGGGCTGGTGCGCGGCCACCGCACCGGGCGCAGCGTGCTGTACGCGCGGACGGGGCGGGGCGAAGCGCTGCTGGCCTGACGGGCGGAGGGGCTGCGGGGCGGAGGGGCTGCGGGGCGGAGGGCCGGAGGGCCGAGGGGCGGCCGTGCCGGCCGTGGGGCATCAGCCGGGCGGGTCAGTGGATGACGTCGAAGACGTTCTTCTGGATGCCGTTGGCGTACGCCTCGTACTCGACCAGCTTCAGCTTCTGGGCGTCCTTGGAGGTCTCGCTGTACAGGCGCTTGCCCGCGCCCAGCAGCAGGGGGAAGACCAGCAGGTGGTAGCGGTCGACGAGGCCGGCGTCGGCGAGGCTGTGGTTGAGGGCGATGCTGCCGTGCACGCTGATGGGGCCGCCTTCGGTCTCCTTCAGGGCGGCGACCTCGTCGAGGGAGCGCAGGATCGTGATGTCGCCCCAGTCGGTGACGAGGCCGTCCTCGGCGAGGGTGGTCGAGACGACGTACTTCGGCAGCTCCTTGTACCGGGCGAACTCCTCCATACCCGGCCACACCTGGCTGAACGCCTCGTAGCTGCGCCGGCCCATCATCAGAGCGCCGGCCTCCTCCTGCTCCCGGCCCTTGAGCTCGTACGCCTCGGGGACGAACTCGACCTCCTTGAAGGTCCAGCCGGAGTTGCGGTAGCCGGGCTCGCCGCCGGGCGCCTCCATGACGCCGTCGAGAGAGACGAAAGCGGTGCTGATCAGGGTACGCATGAGCTGATGACTCCCGGTCCTGTGAGGGCTTCGGCGGGGGCGGCCCCCGCGCCGTGTGCGGTCATCCTTTACGACGGCACTGGCAGCCGGAAGTCATCGCCGGCCGCGCGAAAAGATTCGGGAGCCGGTTCAGTAGCGCAGCACCGCCGCGATGCGGCCGTGGTCCGCGAGGGTGTCGCCGGGGACGAACGTGACGTCCGCGCCGGTGTCGAGCGCCTTCTCGACGATCTCGTCCACGATGTCGTGGCGGGCCCGCGGGTCGTCGTCCTCGGCGGGGACCAGGTGGTCGCCGTCGGCCGGGCGGACGGTGATGCGGTAGTCCTCCTCGACGACCAGGCGGTGGACGCGGCCGTCGGAGACCTTCGACCACACCTCGTCGACGCCGCCCGCGAAGGCCCGGCGGCCCTGGGCGTCGACCAGGGCGTCGACGGCCGCGGCGGCGTGCTCGCGCGCCTGGGTCTGCCGGGCCGGGGCCACGGCTCGGGAGACCGCGTCCGGGGGGCCCTGGGCCAGGCCGCCGTGGGGGACGTGGACGGCGGTCGCGGCGGCGGTGCCGGCGTCGGCGAGGAGGGCCAGAGCGGCGTCCTCACCGGTGGCGTAGAGGGGTCGCGGATCCTTCTGCAGTACGGCGTGCAGCGCCGCGTCAGCGTCGCGCAGGAAGGTGCGGACCTCCTCGTCGCGGAACGTGCTGGGCGTGTCCCCGATCCGCTCCTCGCGCTCCGCGTCGGGGTTCTCCAGGCTCCTGGTCATGGGGAAGCCGTTGACGGCGGCCTGGGTGACGCGCTCGCCCGAGCCGCTCCAGAGGGTGACCCGGTCGGCGGCCAGGGAGAGCACCCAGTACGGGCGCTGCGCCGCGTAGGCCGCCACCAGGTTGCGGGTGAGGAACGAGTCGGCCAGCACGACCCGTTCGGGGACGGTGCGCGGGAGGGCGTACACGAGGTGCTCGGCCACCGTGGCGAAGACGACGAGGCCGTCCAGCGCCTGGGAGAGGTCGGTCTCGTCGGCCGCCGCGGCGAGCTGCCTGCGGACCTCCTCGCGGGCCGCGCGGGTCACGCCGGGGTCGCGGTCGAGCTGCCGCTCGGCCTCGGCCAGCACGTTGCGCAGCCGTACGCCGTCCTCGGCGTTGTGGGGGGTGCGCCGGTGCGTGGGCAGCGTGAGCGACACGGCGGGGTACGGGCGGCGCTCGCGCAGTTCCGCGAGCGCCGTGGGGGTGAGCGAGGTTTCCATCGTGCCTCTCCAGGTCCATCGGCCGTTGGTGCGGCGGAGGTCGGGGCGGTCAAGGCCGGGTCAGAGCGGGGTCAGAGCGGGGTCAGGGCCGGGTCAGAGGCGCTCGCCCGTGCCGCGTACGACGGCGACCGGGCAGTGCGCGTGCTGCAGGAGTGCGTGGCTGACCGAGCCGAGGAGCAGCCCGGCGAAGCCGCCGCGACCGCGGGCGCCGGTGACGAGGAGGCCGGCGTCCCTGCTCGCCTCGATGAGCACTTCGCGGGCCGAGCCCTCGACGGCCGTACGCTCGACCCGTACGCCCGGGTGCGCCTTCTCGGCAGCCGCCAGCGCCCCGGCGAGCACCTGCTTGCTCTCCGCGGCCGGGTCGTCCAGCCGCGGGTAGGTCCAGGCGCTCCATACGTGCAGGGCGACGAGGCCGACGTTCCGCCGGTCGGCCTCGTCGAAGGCGAAGCCGACGGCGGCGGCCCCGGCCCGCGAGCCGTCGACGGCCAGCAGCACCGGACCGCGGGCGCCGCGCCCGCCGGGCCGTACGACGAGCACGGGGCAGTGGCCGTACGCGGACAGGTGGATCGCGGTGGAGCCCACGAGCAGCCGGGCGAACGCGCTGAGCCCGCGGCCGGCGACCACCGCCAACTGCGCGCTCTTGGTCTCCTTGACCAGGACCTCCATCACCTCGCCGGTGACGACGTCCCCGCTGGCCTTGACGTCCGGCTCCGTCGCGCGGGCATGTGCCACGGCGTCGGTGACGACCTTCTCGGCCTCCTGGCGCAGCGCGCTGTCACCCGGGAGCATCGCGGCGGCGCCGGGGTAGGCGCCGAAGGCCGGCCAGAGGAACGCGTGCACCACCCGCAGGGCGCACCCGCGCAGCTTCGCCTCGTACGCGGCGACCGCGACCGCGTCAAGGCCCGCCGCGGAACCGTCCACGCCCACGACGACCGGCGCAGTCTCCATCCCAGCCACACTCCGTTCCCGCGCCACACGCGCCCCGCGGGCCGCACGCCCGGGGTCCTTCCCCGAGCCTGTGCCACCCGCGCCGGAGGCACCAGCGCTGCGCCCGCAGTCGGGTGAGCGGGGTACGGAGCCGCCACCCCGGGAAACGGACCGGCGCGCGGCCCGGGGCGTACCCCGGGACGCGCGCCGGCAGGACACGCCATCAGGACACGCTGTCAGGCGATCCGCATGGTGGCCATCATGCCCATCGCCGAGTGGTCGAGCATGTGGCAGTGGTAGACGTACGAGCCCTGGTGGGTGTCGAACGTCGCCTGGACCTTGACCGTCTCGTTCGGGCGCAGGTTGACGGTGTCCTTCAGCCCCGCCTCGCCCGGGCCCGGGGGCTGGCCGCCCCGCTCCAGGACGCGGAACTGCACGAGGTGCATGTGGAAGTTGTGCCACGCGATCTGGTTGAGGTTGGTGACGGTCCAGACCTCGCTGGCGCCGAAGCGGATCTGCTGGTCCACCCGGGCCGGGTCGTACAGCTTCTCGTCTATGTACGCCTGCGGGTCCGGCCGGCCGTCCTCGTCCATCCGCAGGGTGATGGTGCGCTCGGCGGTCGGCTGCGGCAGCGGCGGCAGCTCGCGCAGCACGGAGGGGACGCTGCTGCTGTCCTTCGCCCTGCGGACGATGTCGAAGCGCAGTACCTGGCCGACGAGCTCGGGGTCGCCGAAGCCGCCGGTGTTCTTCAGCACGACGCTGCTGCCGACGGCGTAGCGGGAGAAGTCGATGACGACGTCGGCGCGCTCGGCGGCGGACAGCGGGATGCTGGCGGTGGGGTACGGGCGGGGCAGCAGCCCGCCGTCGGAGCCGATCTGGATCATTTCGCTGCCGTCTTCCAGCCCCAGTTGCATGAAGCGCTGGTTGGAGGCGTTGAGGAAGCGGATGCGGTACTTGCGGGCCGCGACCTCCACGTACGGGTACGCCTTGCCGTTGGCGATCATCGTGGTGCGCAGCCGGTCGCCCATCGTGTAGTGCAGGCCGGTCTCGTCCACGTTGGCGTCGCGGATGGCGATGGGCAGGTCGTACTGCCCGGTGGGCAGCGGCAGGGCCTCCTCCTCCTCGTCGGTGAGGAGGTACTGGCCGGACAGCCCGCGGTAGACGTTCTCGGACTCGATGTGGTGGGCGTGGTCGTGGTACCAGAGCGAGGCGTGCGGCTGGGTGTTGGGGTAGTAGTACGTACGGTCCTCGCCCGGGGCGATGGTCTCCATCGGCTGGCCGTCGTGCTGCGCCTCCACCTCGCCGCCGTGCAGGTGCACCGACGCGGGCACGTCGAGCCGGTTGCGCTGCTCGATGACGACGGGCCGGCCGCGGCGCGCCTTGATCAGCGGGCCGGGGAAGTTCCCGTTGAAGGTGAGCACCTGCGACTGGATGCCGGGGAGTATCTCCGCGGTCGCCGGCTGCATGGTCATCACGTAGGTGTCCACGCCGCCCGTCGACACCGGCGACAGCACCGCGGGCAGTGGCATGGGCTGGGTGAAGGGTGTGGCCGCGGGCGCCGCCGCCCCCGCGCCGGCGGGCTGTGCCCCGGCCGGTGTGGTCGCCAGCGGCACTAACGCAGCCCCGGTCACTCCCGCGCTCGCCGTGACCATGCCCGCTGCGAGCACCCTGCGCCGACTCACCATGACAGTTGCCTCCCTGAGAACTGTGACCTGCGTGCGCCCTGGATTTCCGCCCGCCACAGCGCCGTGACGGGCGGAAATCCAGGGGGGGTGAGGATGAGAACGTGACGTCCAGGCGGTCGCGAGGCCGTGTCGCCCGGGCCGCGGACAGTCTGTGCGCTCACCGGTGCGGGCCGGCGCCGGGAGCCGTTGGCCCCGGCCCGCAACGGGTTCAGCGCGATCCGCAGCAGTGCGGACCGCGCTGGAGGTGTGAGCGACTCGCACCTCGTGTCCGCAGTATGGAACGCCCCACTTGGTGATGACTTGATTTCCTGCACGAGGGATGGCGGCAAAGCCCGAAGCAGACTGATTTATTCTTCAACGATCTGAACGCCGCGCGCAGTTGACCTTGGCGCGACCGGTACCCGGGGCCCGCGCGGGACCCGTCCCGGGGCGGCGGCGGTACGGTGCGGGCAGCACCCCGGGCGTCGGCGGGAGGAGCGGGGATCGTGGGACGTGTACGGCGCGGTACGGCCGGGCTCGTACTGCTCGCGGTCGCCGGGCTGGCCGGGCCCGTCGCCTGCACAGGCGGCGACGGCGGGGACGGCGCGAAGGGCGCGAGCCCGTCGGTGTCCCCCGACCCGCTGCCCCGGACGCCGCCGCCCCCGTCGCAGCAGACCGTGCGCAGCAGCGAGGAAGCCTGCGACTTCACGGGGGCGTTCGAGGCCGGCAAGGTGAAGGCGTACCTTCCCGGCGGTCCCGCCTACGAGGGCCCGGGACCGCACCCCGCCGTGCTGTTCAAGGACGAAGTCCCCGGCGCGGAGAGCGAACCGCCGTATCTGCCCGACGGCTGGGATCCGGCATACGACAACCACGACACCCAGCTGGTGGTCTGCCAGTACGACGACTGGGAGCACCCGAGCCGGACCGTCGGCACCTGCACCTACCTCGGCGGCGCGAACAACACCGGCGACGGCGAGGTCGACGTCCAGAGTGCGCGCTACGTCTACCGGGTCTTCGAGGCCGCCACCGGCGAGCTGGTGACGGAGTTCGCCCTGGACGGCACGACGAGCCCCGAGCAGACGTGCCCGGATTCGACCCTTTACCTCGCCAACGACTTCCAGCTCGTCACCACCGAAGCCCTCGCCGACAAGCTCCGGCCGTTCGTGGCGGGCCGCCGCTGACGCCGCCGGCCGCCGCGCCGCCCCGCGAAAGGGGCGTACGCGACGGCCGGCAGGGCGTTCCGTATCCGGTGTGCCGTACGCGAACGGGCGCGGCGCCGTGCCCGTTCGCGTACGCGATCAGGGGGTCAGGACAGCAACTGCTGCCACGCCGCCGTGTCCAGCTCCCCGCCCGACGGCGCCCGGCGCCCGCGGCCGAGCAGCGCCTCGACGGCCTTCGCGACCTCGCCGTCCGACCCGGCGCGCCCGCGCGGGGTGATCAGCGGCCAGATGTCCGAGCCCAGGTAGCCCGTCTCGTCGGCGCGCTTGTGGTACTCCGCCGAGCAGGAGTGCCGCTCGACGCCGCCGGCCTCGGCGAGCTTGGCCACGGCCCGTTTCGTGGCCGGGCCGAAGAGCCCGTCGGCCGGCAGCCCGCCGAACCCGTGGGCGCGCAGCAGGTGCTGCGCCGCGCGCACCACGGGGCCGCTGTCGCCGGGACGCAGCAGCGGCCAGACGGCGGGCTGGGCCGGCGTGGGTTCGCCGAGCACCCCGGCCACCTCCTCGCGCAGCTCCGGCAGGCGGCCGTAGAGGACTTCGCCGGGGCACTCGGTGGAGTTGAAGTCGCGGTGGCCCATGATGTTCTCGACCGGCCGCCCGTACTGCCCGGCGATCCAGGCGACCATCGCGACGAGCGAGTCCCACAGCGCGGCGGGTACATCGACGTCGGTGTACAGGCCCTCGTTCTCGATGCCGATGACCTCGCTGTTGTGGCCGCCGACGTTGGCGCCCTGCACGTGCTGGGTGCCGCCGCGGACGACGTCCAGGCTCTCGTGCCGGCCTTCCAGGTTGTATCCGCCGCGGCTGATGGTGAACTGCTGGCCGGTGTCGCCCCAGCCCTGTGTGTCCATGTGGAAGTTCTGGATGGACCGGCAGATTTCCATGGCGTGTTCCAGCGAGTAATCCTCGCTGTTGCCGGGTTCCGCGGTGTGGTGGACGACGATGTACGTCGGCACGTGATCGAGGACGACGATGTCGATTTCCGGCGGTCGGGCACCCCATTCCGCGGTGGTGTAGATACGCGGCTCCGGCGCCGCGAGCGCGCGGGCGCCGCGGTGCGGAGCGAGGGCCGCGGCGGGCGCGGACATGGGCGCTGACCTGGGGGCGGCGTGTGCTTGACCCGCCGCGCCGAGCCCGAGTGCGCCGGCCGCGGAGGCGGTCAGTCCGCCGCGCAGCAGGGTGCGGCGGCCGAAACCCGGATGTGCTGCCATCCTGGTCTCCTTCAGGTGGGGGGTGGATGTGGGGGGTTCATAGTGGGCTCCATAACATGCACACGACAACCCCTGAGTAACAACGGCCTCTATTTCACGGCGAATTGAGGTCACCAACTCCCGCGCCAATGGGCCGACCAATGAAAACGACGATACGCGAATAGTGATGACGCCCGGCGCCGCCTCGCCGGGCGCGCGGTAGCCTCTCGCACGACGCGTCGAGGAGGTCCGGTGGTACGGGAACAGGCAGGCCGGGTGCTCGGCACCAACCTGCGGGCGCTGCGGGCGCGGGCGGGGCTCACCCTCTCCGGGCTGGCGCGCGCCTCCGGGATCGCCAAGGGAACGCTGTCGCAACTGGAGTCCGGGGCCGGGAACCCCACCATCGAGACGGTGTTCAGTTTGTCGAACGCCCTGGGGGTCCCGGTGTCGTCGCTGCTCACCGAGCGCGAGGACCCGGACGTGCTGCTCGTCCGCTCGGCGGGGCTCGAAGTGCTCAGCAGCAACGCGGTCGACCTGCGGATGCTGCGCCGCATGGACCTCACCGACACGGTCGTCGAGCTGTACGACCAGCGGGTGCGCCCCGGCGAGGTGCAGCACTCCGCGGGCCACCCAGGGCGCGAGCACGTCGTCGTCACCTCCGGGCGGCTCCGGGTGGGTCCGCCGGAGGCACCGTACGAACTGGGCCCCGGCGACTACGTCTGCTTCCCGGCCGCGGGGCCGCACGTCTACGAGACCGTCGGGGGCCCGGTGCTCTCGGTGCTGATGCTGGAGTACCCGGCCGCCGCGCACCAGGTCCCGCCGGTCGCCTCGTGCGCCGTGCCGGAGCCGCGGCGAAACGCACCACGCGTCCCCGGAACAGGGGCTTGACCGCCGATCGGCGCCGTCCATACGCTCGTTGGCGTTCGTTTTAATGAACGGAGGTGGGCGGCGGGTGGCGGACCGGGTGGCGTACCGGATGGCCCACGACGTAGTGGTCGTGGGCGCCGGTGTGATCGGCGCGGCCTGCGCCGAGGCGCTGACCGCCGCCGGGCTCTCGGTGGCCGTGCTGGACCGCGGCGCCCCCGCGAGCGGCACCACCGCCGCCGGCGAGGGCAACGTCCTGGTCTCCGACAAGGCCCCGGGCCCCGAGCTGGCCCTCGCTCAGTACTCCCGCCGCCGCTGGCCCCACCTGCTCGCCGAACTGCGCGAACTGCTGGGCCCGCGCCGCGCGGAGGCGGAGTGGGAGGCCAAGGGCGGCCTGGTCGTCGCCACCACGCCGGCGGCGGCCGGCGCGCTGACGGACTTCGCCGCCGCCCAGCGCACCGCGGGCGTCCGGGCGGAGCCGGTGAGCCCCGCCGAGGCCGGTGCGCTGGAGCCGCACCTGACCGCGGCCGTGACGGCGGCCGTGCACTACCCGCAGGACGGCCAGTTGCAGCCGGTCCTCGCGACGACCGCACTGCTGGCGGCGGTACGGGCCCGGGGCGGCCGGGTGCGGTCCGGGGTCACCGCGCTGGGGGTCACCACCGGCGCCGCGGGCGCCGTCACCGGCGTACGCACCGACCTGGGCACGCTGCCGTGCCGCGCGGTCGTCAACGCCTGCGGGCCGTGGGCCGGCCGGTTCGCCGCGGCGGCGGGCGCCCCGGTCGCGGTCCTGCCGCGGCGCGGGCTTGTCCTCGTCACCGCCGCGCTGCCCGCGGGCACGGTGCGGCACAAGGTCTACGACGCCGACTACGTCGGCGCGGTCGCCGGCGGCACCGCGGACCTGCAGACGTCGACGGTCGTGGAGGCGACGCCGGCCGGGACGGTGCTCGTCGGCTCCAGCCGGGAGCGGGCCGGCTTCGACGAGACGGTCCGGGTGGCGGTGCTGCGGGAGCTGGCGCGCAAGGCGGCCGGGCTGTTCCCCGTACTCGCCGGCGTGCCGGTGATCCGCGCGTACGGCGGCTTCCGCCCGTACGTGCCGGACCACCTGCCGGTGATCGGCGAGGACCCGCGCCGCCCGGGCCTGTGGCACGCGACGGGGCACGAGGGCGCGGGCATCGGCCTGGCGGCGGGCACGGGGCAGTTGCTGGCGGACCTGCTCACCGGGCGGACGCCGCAGGTGGACGCGGAGCCGTTCCGGGTGGACCGGCCGGAGGTCATGCGAGAGGCGGAGGCGGATGAGGCGGCGTAGCCGGGCACGGGTGCGGGCTCGGGGCGGCGACGGGGCGGCCGGGAGCCGGGCGGGCCTGCGCGCGGGCTCCGGAAGCGCCGGATCCGGTACGGACCGCGCGGCGGATGCCCGTACGGGACGGGCGGCGGGCTCGCCGCCGGGCCGTGCGGACGGTGCCGGTGCGGACGGTGCCGCCGATGCCCGTACGGGGCAGGCCGGGAGCCTGATGACCGTGCGGGTCGACGGGGAGGAGACGGCCGCCGAGCCGGGGCGGACCGTCGCCGGGCTGATGCTGGCGCTCGGCCGGACCTCCTGGCGGACGACCCGCGGCGGCGGCCGGCCGCGCGGGGTCTTCTGCGGCATGGGCGTCTGCCACGACTGCCTCGTGGTGGTCAACGGCGTCCCTGACATCCGCGCCTGCCAGCGGCTCGTCCGCGACGGCGACGACATCCGCACCCAGGACGGCACGGAGCTGCCGGCGTGAGCGGACCTGAGGAGAACGGAACCGGCGCGGAGCCGCACGAGGCGAGCCGCGGCGACGCCGACCGGGGCGACGCCCACCGGCGGGACACGAACCGGTCCGACGTGAACCGACGCGGCACCGACCGACGCGACACGGCCCCGCCCCGCGCGGTCCCCGCTGACGGACGCGGCACCCCCCACCCTGCCCGCGCCCGCCGCGACACCGCCCCCGTCGTCGTCATCGGCGGCGGGCCCGCCGGGATGGCCGCCGCCCGGGCCGCGGCCCGGCTCGGCGTCCCCGTCCTGCTCGTGGACTCCGGCGCCGCGCTCGGCGGGCAGTACCACCGGCAGAACTCCCTTGCCGGCCGCGACCGGTTCGCGCTGCCGCCCGGCGTCGAGCACCTGCCGCACTCCGTCCTCTGGGCGCTGGAGCCCGTGCCCGGCGGCGGGCACCGGGTGCACCTGCGCACCGGCCCCGCCGACGGCCCGGGCCGTACCGGGCGCAGCGTCGAGACCCGCGCGCTGGTGCTGGCCACCGGGGCGTACGACAGGGCGCTGCCGTTCCCCGGCTGGGACCTGCCCGGCGTCTTCACCGCCGGTGCCGCGCAGGCGCTGGCCAAGGGGCAGGGCCTGCGGGTCGGTGAGCGGGTGCTGCTGGCCGGCACCGGGCCGTTCCTGCTGCCGGTCGCCGCGTCGCTGACGGCTGTCGGGGCGCGGGTCGCCGGGGTGCTGGAGGCCGGGGAGCCGGTCACCGCCTGGCTGCGGCGGCCGGCGGACGTCGTCGCCGGGCGCCGCAAGTTCGGCGAACTCGCCGGCTACGCCGCGCTGCTGGCCCGCCACCGCATCCCGTACCGGCGCCGCACCGCCGTCGTCGCCGCACACGGCACGGACCGCGTGACGGCGGTCACCACGGCGCGCCTCGACGCCGGCTGGCGGATCGTGCCGGGCAGCGAGCGCCGCGTGGAAGCCGACGCCGTGTGCGTCGGCTTCGGGTTCGTGCCGCAGGTGGAGACGGCCCTCGCCGCCGGCTGCGCGCTCGACGGCGGGTTCGTCGCGGTCGACGCCGCCCAGGCCACGTCGGTGCCGGGCGTGTTCGCGGCGGGCGAGCTGACGGGCGTCGGCGGCGCGGGCCCGGCCGCCGCCGAGGGCGAGGTCGCGGGCACCGCCGCGGCCCGGCTCCTCGGCGCCCGCCCGGCGCCCCCGGTGGCGGCGCTGCGGCGGGTACGGGCCGGGCGCGGGTTCGCCGCCGCGCTGGCGCGGGCGTATCCGGTGCGGGACGGGTGGCGTACGTGGCTGCGCGAGGACACCCTGGTGTGCCGCTGCGAGGAGGTTCCGTACGGCGAGCTGCGCCGCGCGGTCGAGGAGCGCGAAGCGCTCGGAGTACGTGCCGTGAAGCTGGTCAGCAGGGCGGGGCTCGGCCCGTGCCAGGGCCGCGTGTGCGGCCCCAGCGTCGCCTGCCTGACGGGGGTGCCGGACGCGGCGGCGTTCGCGCGGCGCCCGATCGCGTCGCCGGTCAGGCTGGGCGAGCTGGCGGAGCCGCCGCCCGCCGGCCCGGACCCGGCACCGCCGTGACCGGCCCCGCGCCCAGGCCCCGGCCCCGTACAGCCACATCGCCACATCGCCACACCGCCAAGGAGACCGCTATGCCGCACGACACGTGGGACACACGGGACACCGCAGCTCCGGCCGGCCCGGCGGGGGTGTGACGTGCGCGCCTCCCGCTACTTCACGGCCGTCGACTCCCACACCGAGGGCATGCCCACCCGGGTGATCACAGGCGGCGTCGGGGTGGTGCCGGGCGCCACGATGGCCGAGCGCCGCGCGTACTTCGCCGAACACCTCGACGACATCCGGCAGTTGCTGGTGAACGAGCCGCGCGGGCACGCCGCGATGAGCGGTGCGGTCCTCCAGCCGCCGACCCGCCCGGACGCCGACTACGGCGTGCTCTACATCGAGGTCTCCGGCCTGCTGCCGATGTGCGGGCACGGCACGATCGGCGTGGCCTCGGTGCTGGTGGAGACCGGGATGGTCACGGTCACGGAGCCGGTCACGGAGGTCCGGCTGGACACGCCCGCGGGGCTGGTGACCGCCCGGGTCGCGGTCTCGGGCGGGCGGGCGGAGTCGGTGACGTTCCGCAACGTGCCGGCGTTCGCGCTGGAGCTGGACGCCGCGGTGGAGGTGCCGGGTCTGGGGCGGGTCACGTACGACATGGCGTACGGCGGCAACTTCTACGCGATCCTGCCGATCGAGTCCCTGGGCATCCCGTTCGCGAAGGCGGAGAAGGAGCGGATGCTGAGCGCGGGCCTGGCGATCATGGACGCGGTCAACGAGCAGAACCGCCCGGTGCACCCGGCGGACCCCGGCATCTCGGGCTGCAAGCACGTCCAGTTGACGGCCCCGCCCGCCGGCGGCCCGGCCGGCAGCGCCGACGCGCGCAACGCGATGGTCATCCACCCCGGCTGGTTCGACCGCTCTCCCTGCGGCACGGGCACCTCGGCGCGGATGGCGCAGTTGTACGCGCGCGGGGAGCTGGCGCTGGGCGCGGACTTCGTCAACGAGTCGCTGCTCGGCACCCTGTTCACCGGCCGGCTGGAGTCGGAGACCGAGGTCGGGGACCTGCCGGCGCAGGTGCCGACGGTGACGGGCCGGGCCTGGATCACAGGCATGGGCCAGTACCTCCTCGACCCCGAGGACCCCTTCCCGGCCGGCTTCACGCTCTGACCGGCTCCCCTCCCGCCGCCGCGGGAGGGCTTCCGGACCGTACGAGGCGTTCAGCCCTTGTGGGGGTACGCGACCATCGTGACCGACGCCTCGTCCCAGAACAGGCCGAAGCCGGCGGTGTCGCCGAAGGGGAAGTTGATGTTGACGTCGTCGAACTCTTCGATCTTTCCGGTCCTCATGTCGAGTTGCACGGGCCGCTCCGAGGAGTTGAAGGCCCCCGAGCCGATGGCGTTCCCGTACACCAGGCCCTCGTCGGTGGCGAGCTGGAACTCGACCGCGTTGGTGCTGTCGGTGCGCTCGAAGCAGACGCCCGTGCCCTCCTCCAGATCGAACACGCGGCCCCCGTGGGCGAGGTAGCGGCCGTTGGCCGACAGGTGGAAGTCGCCGGGGGTCGTGTCTCCCTCGCAGCGGACCGTGGCGAGCGTCTTGCCGGAGGAGGTGTCGACGGCGCTCCACAGGACCGCCTCGGAGTTCCGCTCCTGGCCCCAGCCGACGACGGCGAGGTCGTCCGAGATGACCTGGACGCCGGACGACTCTTCCGGGTCGGCTCCCTTCGGCCGGAGGTCTGCGGCGGTCCAGCCGCCGGGTACCCAGAAGCCGTTGTAGTCGCCGCCGGAATTCGCATCGATGCTGGTGCCCATCAGCAGACCGTTGTCCGTGAGCCCCTTGATCTGCCACGCGGTGTCGCATTCGGGGCAGTCAGCGGGCGGCTTCTGGTCGTTGACCCCGTACTCGGTGGTGTCCCCGGTCGCCGGGTCGACGGCCACCACGGTGTCGTCGCCGACCTCCACCAGCAGGCCGGCGCCGCCGTCGCGGACCTTGCCCTCGCCGTCCACCTCGACGTGGACCGGCCGTACGCCGTCACCGGACGAATCGGCCGGGAAGATGTCGAGGGCGACGATCTCCCTGCCGCGGTTGATGGCGTCGGCGTCCGTGGTGCCGGACGACCAGAGGGCCAGATACTCCTTACCGTCCACGATCGCCCTGATGTACGGCAGATTCGTACTCCCCAGCGGGCTGACGGGGATACTGCTCCACCGCTTCTCGCCCGTTGCCGCGTCCAGGACCGTGAAGCCGTACTCGCGGGGTCCCCCCTCGCCCTCCCGCTCCCAGTACACCGCCACCGCGCCGGTCCGCGGGAGCGGCACCTGCGTGCCCTCCTCCGTCGACTCCCAGCCCCGCCCCGTGTCGTACAGCGTCGGTACCGCCAGTTGCGTGCCGGGCGGTGTCGCCTCGGCACTCGGCGTCGAGTCGGCGCTTTCGCCACCCTCCGCCCCCGGGTTCTTCTCATTCCCGCCCGAGTCCGAGCAGGCCGTCAGCAACGCCGCCGTCACCGCCAAGCCGGCGATCCACCTCGTGCCACGCATCAGCGCCCCCCTCACCGTTGGTTGAGCGCACCAGAATGGCAGCGCGTCCAACGCCCCGCAAACCCAGCTCGCTTGTCGCCGACCGCGGCTACGACCACGGCGTCTGCCACCACGGCAGGTCGCTGCCGCAGCGGGCCGCACTCCGCCGCACACCGGAGATCGTTTTCGGGAAAGCCCCCGGCAACGATCACCGCGGGAGGACTCCCGGGCGTCCCGTTCTACGCTGCCGGTCGTGGCGCCCGGACCGCCGGGCGTACCGACGCGGAGGAGCCAGGGATGACACGGCGGTGGAAGCTCGGCGCGGCGGCGACGGCCGCGGGCGCGGCGCTGCTGCTCGCGGGGTGCACCAACCCCCCTGCGGACTACAGCGAGATAGTCACCTTCACCGACGCACACGGCCGGGTATGCACGGGCTCGGTCGTCGTGGACCAGGAGCAGAGCGAGGGCGACGACTACGAGATCACCGGCCTCGACTGCGAGTACCCGCCCGAGGGCCGCAGCCCGGGCCCCGAGTCGTACCGCCCCCTGCCCCCGCGGGAGGACGACTAGTACCGCCCGCCGCCGCGTCCCCCGGATCGCCCGGCGGGATGTCGGTGGCGGGGCATAAACTCGCCGGATGAGTTCCACCGAGGCGCTCCAGGTCCTCAGCAAGGTCTTCGGCTACGAGTCGTTCCGCGAGGGTCAGCAGGAGATCACCGACCATGTCGTGGGCGGCGGCGACGCCCTCGTGCTGATGCCGACCGGCGGCGGCAAGTCGCTGTGCTACCAGATTCCCGCGCTCGTCCGCCCGGGCACCGGTGTGGTGATCTCGCCGCTCATCGCGCTCATGCAGGACCAGGTGGACGCCCTGCGGGCCCTCGGGGTGCGGGCCGGGTTCCTTAACTCCACCCAGGATCCCGACGAGCGGCGGATGGTCGAGGCCGAGTTCATCGCCGGCGAGATCGACCTGCTCTACCTGGCGCCCGAGCGGCTGCGGGTGGAGTCCACGATGCGGCTGCTCGACCGCGGGACGATCGCGCTGTTCGCCATCGACGAGGCGCACTGCGTCTCGCAGTGGGGCCACGACTTCCGGCCCGACTATCTCGCGCTGTCCGCGCTGAGTGAGCGCTGGCCGGACGTGCCGCGTGTCGCGCTGACCGCGACGGCGACCAAGGCCACGCACGCGGAGATCGCGGGCCGGCTGCAACTGGAGCAGGCGCGGCACTTCGTGGCGAGCTTCGACCGGCCCAACATCCAGTACCGCATCGTGCCCAAGCGGGAGCCGAAGAAGCAGCTCCTGGAGCTGCTGCGCACCGAGCACGCGGGCGACGCGGGCATCGTCTACTGCCTGTCGCGCAAGTCCGTGGAGGACACCGCGGAGTTCCTCGTACGGAACGGGATCGACGCCCTGCCGTACCACGCGGGGCTGCCGGCAGCGACCCGCGCCGAGCACCAGTCGCGCTTTCTGCGCGAGGAGGGCATGGCGATCGTCGCCACCATCGCGTTCGGCATGGGCATCGACAAGCCCGACGTGCGCTATGTCGCCCATCTCGACCTGCCCAAGTCCGTCGAGGGCTACTACCAGGAGACCGGCCGCGCCGGGCGCGACGGACTGCCCTCCACCGCGTGGCTGGCGTACGGGCTCCAGGACGTGGTGCAGCAGCGCAAGCTCATCGACGGCTCCGAGGGCGACGACGCGCACCGGCGCCGGGCGAGCGTGCACCTCGACGCGATGCTCGCGCTCTGCGAGAGCGTCGACTGCCGCCGCTCGCAGTTGCTCGCGTACTTCGGCCAGAGCGGATCCCCCTGCGGGAACTGCGACACGTGCCTCACGCCCCCCGAGTCGTGGGACGGCACGGTCGCCGCGCAGAAGCTGCTGTCCACGGTGGTGCGGCTGCGCCGGGAGCGGCGGCAGAAGTTCGGTGCGGGCCAGATCGTCGACATCCTGATGGGCCGCAAGACGGCCAAGGTCATCCAGCACGACCACGACGCGCTGTCCGTCTTCGGCGTCGGCGCCGACCTCGCCGAGCACGAGTGGCGCGGTGTCGTACGGCAGTTGCTCGCCAAGGGGCTGCTGGCCGTCGAGGGCGACTACGGCACGCTCGTGCTCACCGACGAGGCCGACGAGGTGCTGTACCGGGGCCGCAAGGTGCCGCTGCGCACCGAGCCCAAGCGGGCGGCGAAGGCGGCCAAGGCGAAGTCCGGGGGCAAGCGCGCCGAGGCGGTCGACCTGCCGGCGGAGGCGGCGTCGCTGTTCGAGCGGCTGCGCGCGTGGCGGGGCGCGACCGCGAAGGAGCAGGGGGTGCCCGCGTACGTGATCTTCCACGACGCGACGCTGCGGCAGATCGCCACCGAGCGCCCCGGGTCGCTGGCCTCGCTGGGCTCGGTCAGCGGCGTCGGCGAGAACAAGCTCGCGAAGTACGGCGAGGCGATCCTCCAGACCGTCGCGGAGGACGACGCGGGCTGAGGGCACACCGGGGTGTGCGGCGGCCTCAGGGTGTGCCGCTCCAGTCCAGCAGCCGGGCCGGGTTGGTCACCGTGACCGCGTCGGCCAGCGCCTGGCCGCCCTCGGCCGCGACCCGCGGGAGGAAGCGGCGCGGCAGGTAGTCCAGCCCCGGCATGCCGCCGTACGCGCGGTACCGGCCGCGGCGCGCGACGTCCCCGCCGAGGAGCAGCCGGTCGGGGCCGGCGCGCTCGGCGGTGGCGAGCAGGCAGGCCAGCACGGTGGCGTCGGGGTGGCTGCGGTGCCGGGCCACGCCGTCGTAGCCGAGGTACGCGCCGGCCGCGCAGAGCTCCGCGTGCAGCCCGGGGTCGGGGTTGCGGTCGGCGTGCGCCAGGACGACCCGGTGCGCCGGCACCCCGTGCCCGGCCAGCTCCGCCAGCACCTCGAACGCCGCGCTGCCGTACTCCAGATGCACCATCACCGGCGCCCCGGTGGCCAGGTGGGCGGCGCCGGCCGCCGCGAGCACCCGGTGCTCGAACGGGGTCACCGACCAGTACCCGACGCCCGCCTTGACGATCCCCGCGCGGGCGGCGGGCCCGGTCCGTACGGTCAGCTCCGCGTCCGCGTACATGCCCTCCGTCAGCTCGGCGGTGAAGAGCGCGGCCAGCTCGGCTTCCGCCAGCGCGAGCAGCGGGTGTCCTGCCGCGTAGTGCGGCTCGCGGTGGGCGCCGGTCGTGTGCACGACGTGCAGCCCCGTGGCCCGCGCGATGCGGGCGACGCCCGCCGGGTCGCGGCCCAGGCCCACCGGGGTGGCCTCGACCATCGCCGTGAAGCCCGCCGCATGCAGGTACGCCGCCTCCTGCCCGCTGCGCGCCTCGTCGTCCAGCTCGTCGCCGGGCAGCAGCGGCGAGACCTGGAAGAGGTGCTCGTGGTAGTCGGTCCGCCCGAGCCGGCCGGCGGGCAGGTCGCCGAGGACCGTGCGCACGCTCACCGAACGGCCTGGGCGGCGGCGGAGAGCCGGTCGACGGTCGCGGCGTCCAGGGTGAGGCCGAACACCTCCGCTATCACCTGGGACCAGCCGTGGATGAAGTACCGCCAGCCGTCGACGACGTCGAGGCCGCGCCCGGCCGCCTGGGCGCGCGCCGCGTGCAGGAACGGCAGCGCACCGCGGTAGTTCAGCTCCCACACCACGGACCCGCGCGGGAAGCGCGCCGCGGGCGACAGCGGCGACCCGGGCCGGTCCTTGCCCAGGCCCGTGGCGTTGACGACGAGGGTGCCGGGCGGTGCCGCCGCGAGCAGGTCGTCGGCGGGCCCTTCGCTGACGACGGTACGCAGCCGGGCGGGATCCGCGCCGGAGCGCTCCAGCACGTCGGCCACTTCGGCGAGCCGGCCGGCGGAGCGGTCGGTGCAGACGATGCGCGCGGGGGCGTCGGGGCGGCGGGCGAGACAGCAGGCGATCGCGGTGCCGGCCCCGCCGGCGCCCAGGCACAGCAGCTCGCCGCCGGTGGCGGCGAAGTGTCCCGGCGCAAGGAACTCCTCAATGGCCAGGCCCGCGGTCAGCGGGTCCTTGGCGTGGCCGGTGAAGCGGCCGTCCCGCTTGGAGACGGAGGAGACCTCGCCGCACAGCCTGGCGAAGTCGTCCAGCTCGTCGAAGAGGTCGGCGGCGGCCCGGTACACGCCTATCTTGTGCGTGGTGATCAGCGCGCCGAGCAGCAGCGGATCGCGCCGGATCCGCTCGGTCACCGCCCGGTAGCGGGCGGGTTCGGCGTCCGGCGGCAGGTCGAAGCCGACGAGCCGGGCGGTGGGCAGGCCGAGGATGCGGGCCCACTCGGGGAAGATCCGCATGATGGACGACTCGCCGGTGCTGACGCCGACGAAGGCCATGGCCGCGGTGTCCGCGGCGGTGCCGGTTCCGGCCGGCGCGCTCAACGGACCGCCTCCGCGCCCGAGTCGGACGCGCCGGACGCGTCCTTGCGGACCTGCGCCAGCGCCGCGGTGAACTCCCGGGCCCGTACGGTCAGCGCATCCCAGCGCCCCGCGGCGATGTGCGCCGCCGAGGCGAGCTCGCCGCCCGCGCCGACCGCAAGCGCCCCGGCCCCGAACCACTCCCCCAGGTTGCCGGCGGAGACCCCGCCGGTCGGCACCAGCGGCACGTCGGGGAACGGGCCGCGCAGCGCGCGCAGATAGCCGGGGCCGCCGAGGGAGGCGGGAAAGACCTTGACGGCGTGCACGCCGAGTGCGGTGGCGGTCATGACCTCGCTGGGAGTCAGGGCGCCGGAGAGCACGGGCAGGCCCGTGTCCAGCATCGCGGCGGCCAGTTCCGGGGTGGTGCCGGGGCTGACCAGGAACGCGGAGCCGGCCTCGGCCGCGGCGGCGGCCTGCGCGGCGGTCAGTACGGTGCCCGCGCCCACCAGCGCCTCGGGGTGGCGGGCGCGTACCTCGGCGATGACCGCGGGCGCGTCGGGCGTGGAGTACGTGATCTCGATGCCGGTGACACCGCCCTCGACCAGCGCCGCCACCGCGGCCAGCGCGCCGTCCGGGGTCGGGGCGCGCAGGACGGCGACGACGCCGGCGCGGCGCAGGCCGGCGAGGGGGGACGTGGGCGCGACGGGGTCTGCGGGGGGCTGCTGGGTGGTCACGGTGCGCTCTCTTCGGTGGCGGGTACGGGCAGGGGTACGGGGTGCGCGGGCTCGCGGCCCGCGAGCACGTCGAGGACGGCCCGTACGGCACCCGAGCCCATCCGGTCCACCGCCTCGACGGTCTGCGCCCCCAGGTGCGGGGTGAGGACGACCCGGTCGGCGAACTCCGCGGCCAGCAGCGGGCTTTCGGCGGCGGCGCCGCCCTCGCCCGCGAGGGTGTCCGCGGCGTACGCGGCCAGCCTGCCGTCCCGCAGCGCCGCGGCGACGGCGTGCTCGTCGACGAGGTCGGCCCGCGCCGTGTTGACGACGATCAGCCCCGGCCGGGCCCCGGCGAGCCACCGCTCGTCGACCACCCGGGTGCCGCCGGGAGCGTGCAGACTCACCGCGTCGCACCGCCCGGCCAGCTCCGCGAGCGGCGTCCGCCGGACGCCCAGCACCTCGAAGACGACCGGGTCCAGATACGGGTCGTGCCCCAGCACCTCGGTGCCGAACCCGGCGGCGCGCGTGGCCACCCCGCGCCCGACCCGGCCGAGGCCGACGACGCCGAGCGTGAGGGTGCCCAGCTCCCGGCCGCGGCGCGGCTGCCAGGACCCGGCGCGTACCGCCCGGTCGCCGGCGGCGACGCCGCGCAGCGCGGCGAGCAGCAGCGCGATGCCGAGGTCGGCGACGGCGTCGCTGTTCGCGGCGGGGGTGTGGGTGACGGTGACGCCGCGGCGGGCGGCGGCGGCCAGGTCGACGCTGTCGACGCCGACGCCGTAGCGCGCGACGACGCGCAGCCGGGGCGCGGCGGCCAGGTGCTCGTCGGTGACCGGCGCGGTGCCGGCGATCCAGGCGACGGCCCCGGCGAGCAGCGGGGCCAGCTCCGCCGGGTCGTGGACGGTGGAGCCGCGCACCACGCGCAGCCCGGCGGCGGCGAGTCCGGCCTCGACGGGCGCGGCGCCGCTGCCGAAGGACCGCGACGTCACCAGCACCACGGGTGCCGCGCCAGCAGCGCTTTCGGGTGTCCCGCTCATCGCTTCTCCTTCGCGAACCACGGTTCCAGCCGCTCGTACGCCTCCAGGAACAGCGCGTGCCGCCGCCGGTAGTCGGCGTGCCTGCCGGGGTCGGGAGCGAACTCGGCGGTGACCTCGGACAGATCGCGGGCGACGGCGAAGCCGTCGACCAGGCCCGCGCCGACGCCCGCGGTGACGGCGGCGCCCAGGCTGTTGGCCTCCTCGACGATGCTGCGGCGGCGCACGGTGGCGCCCCAGACGTCGGCGAGGATCTGCAGCCACAGGTCGCTGGCCGCGCCGCCGCCGATCGCGTCCACCCGGTCGACCGGGTGCCCGGCCTCGCGGAACGCGCCCACGCAGGTGGCCAGGTTGAACGCCACGCCCTCCAGCACCGCGCGGGTCAGGTGGGCTTCCTGGTGGTGGCGGGTGAGGCCGAGGAACGCGCCGGCCGCGGCGGCGTTCCAGTACGGGGAGCGCTCGCCCAGCAGGTGCGGCAGGAAGTACAGGCCCGCGGTGTCGGCGTCGGCCGCCGCCGCGAGCAGCTCGGGGAAGCGGTCCCCGTCCTGGTCCGGCCGCAGCACCTCCGCCACCCAGTCCAGCGACGCGCCGCCGGCCTGCATGGTCGCGGTCGGCACGTAGCGGCCGGGCACGACGTGGTCGAAGGTCATGGTGCGCATCTGCGGGTCGTGCAGCGGCTGTTCGGCCGAGAGCGAGACCCAGGAGGAGGAGCCGAGGTAGGTGTACGCGCCGTCCGCGGGGTCGATGACGCCGGCGCCCAGCGCGGCCAGCGGGCCGTCGCCGCCGCCGAGGACGACGGGGGTGCCGGCGGCGAGCCCGGTGGCCGCCGCCGCCTCGGGCAGCAGCGGTCCTGCGACGGTGGTCGACGGCACGATCTCGGGGAACAGCGCCGGGTCGATGCCCGCCGCCGCCAGCACCTCGGCGGACCAGGCGCCGGCGGGCTGGTCGTAGGCGTTGGTGCTGGAGGCGTCGGAGCGGTCGGTGGCCAGCACGCCGGTGAGCCGGTGCACGACGTAGTCCTTGGCCAGGCAGACGTGGGCCACCCGGGCGAACGTCTCCGGCTCGTGGTCGCGTACCCACATCACCTTGGTGAGCGAGTAGGTGGGGTGGAGCTGGTGGCCGAGCAGGCGGTACGCCCGCTCGGCACCCAGCGCGGCGACGAGCCGGTCTGCCTGCTCCTGGCTGCGGTGGTCGGCCCAGATCAGCGAGGGGCGCACCGGCCGGTACGCGGAGTCGAGCAGCACCGCGCCCATCATCTGGCCGCTGAACCCGACGGCGCCCACCTCCACGGGGCGTACGCCGGTGTGCTCCAGCAGCCGCCGGGTGGCGGCGCACACGGCCCGCCACCACACCTCGGGGTCCTGCTCGGCGACGCCGCCGGCGCGGAAGTCGGTGCCGTAGTGCTCGGTCAGGGCGGCGACCGGGGTGCCGTCGTCGGCGTGCAGCGACGCCTTGTCGCCGGTCGTGCCGAGGTCGTGGGCGATGATCATGGTGCCGCTCGTTTCGTCGGGGTCGGCTCACCGGCAGTCTCGTCCGCCGCGGCTCCCGGATCCGGTTGTGCCGTTCCGTCGGCCGGTTGTGCCGTTCCGCCGGCCTGTCCCGGCTGCCCGTCGCGCGCCTGCGGCTTGGCCTTGCCGCCGCGGCGCAGGTTGTGGACGTGCTCGGTGGCGACGGCGGCGAGGATCAGCACGCCGATGACGATCTGCAGCCAGAACGGGTCGATGCCCAGCAGCGTGCCGCCGTTGTTGAGCATGCCGACGACCAGCGCGCCGACGAGCGCGCCGAGCGCGCTGCCCTTGGCGCCGAAGAGGCTGGCGCCGCCGATCACGCAGGCGGCGATGGCCTGGAGTTCGTAGCCGTTGCCCGAGGTCGGCACGCCGTTGCCGAGGCGGGAGGCGAGCAGCACGCCGGCCGCGGCGGCGAGGGTGCCGGACAGCACGTACGCGCTGACGAGCACGCGGCGTACGGGCACGCCGGTCAGCCGCGCGGACTCGGCGCTGGAGCCGACGGCGTAGACGTACTCGCCCCAGACCGTGCGCCGCAGCAGCAGCGCGAAGAACACCGTGATGAGCACCATCAGCCAGGTCAGATGGGAGATGCCCAGCACGCTGCCGCCGCCGATGTCGGCGAAGCCGTCCGGCAGCGGCTGCACGGTGCGGCCGTCGCTGAGCAGCAGGGTCGCGCCGCGGGCGGCGCCCATCATGCCGAGCGTCACGATGAACGGCGGCATCTTGAGGAACGCCACCAGCAGGCCGTTGATCAGCCCGGCGGCGGCGCCGACGAGCAGCGCGAGGAGCACGGCGCCCACGATGGGCAGGCCGCCGCCGGTGTCGTAGACCACCTTGGCGGCGACGATCCCGGACAGGCCGACGACCGAGCCGACGGACAGGTCGATGCCCGCGGTGAGGATGACGAGGAGCTGGCCGACGGCGATGATCGCGAAGATGGACACCTGGCGGCCGAGGTTGTCCAGGTTGGTGCCGGTGAGGAACGACTCGGTGGACATGGTCAGCGCGAAGGCCAGCACCAGCAGCACGGGGATGCCGCCTGAGGTACGGCCCAGCACCTGGCCCAGGCGCAGGATCTCCCCGTCGGCGGGCTGCCGGCCGGGGCGCTTGCCGAACTGGACGCCCTTGGCTGTGCCGCCGGCGGCGGGGGCGGTGGCTCTGGCGAGGTCGGTCATCGGTTCTCCTGGAACGGTGCGGAAGGTTCGGCGGAGCCGGGCGGGGCGTCGGCGGGGGCCGCGGCCGGGGCCGCGCCGGCCGCCGGGCCCACGGGACTCGCCAGCCGCAGCACGGCCTCCTCGGTGGCCTCGGCCGCGGGCAGCGAGCCCACCAGCCGGCGCTGGCGCACCACTTCGACGCGGTCGCACAGGCCCAGCAGCTCGGGGAGGTAGGAGGAGACGACCACGATCGCCAGGCCGTCCGCGGCCAGTTCGGCGATCACCTGGTAGATGTCGGCCTTGGAGCCGACGTCGACGCCCTTCGTGGGCTCGTCGAGCAGCAGCACCTTGGCGCCGGTGGCCCGCCAGCGGGCGACCAGGGTCTTCTGCTGGTTGCCGCCGGAGAGCGAGGTGATGGGGTCGACCCAGTCGCCGAGCTTGATGCGCAGCCCCGCGGAGGCGGCGGTGACGTGCTCGCGCATCCGGCGGCGGCGCAGCACCCCGAAGGTGCCGGTCTGCGGCAGGCTGGCGATGGCGACGTTCTTCTCGATGCTCAGCCCCGGCAGCAGCCCGGACTCCTTGCGGTCCTCGGGCAGCAGCCCGAGCCCGGCCCGGGCGGCGGCGCGCGGGGACGTGGCGCTGACGCGCCGGCCGTCAACCAGGATGTCGCCGCCGAGCACCGGGTCGGCGCCGAAGACGGCGCGCAGCAGTTCCGTGCGCCCGGAGCCGAGCAGCCCGGCCAGGCCCACGACTTCGCCGCGGCATACGGTCAGGTCCACCGGCGCGGGGAAGCCGGCGGGCCTGAGGCCCCGCAGTTCCAGGCGTACGCCGCCGGGCTCCGGCCGCTCGCCGGGGTACAGGTTCTCGATCCGGCGGCCGACCATCGCCTGCACGAGGGAGTCCTCGTCGTAGGCGGACATCGGCCGGGTCTCGACCACCCGGCCGTCGCGCATCACGGTCACCCGGTCGCCGACGGCGAACATCTCCTCCAGCCGGTGGGTGACGTACAGGACGGAGACGCCCTCGTCCCGCAGCGTGGCGATGCGGGCGAGCAGGGCGTCCGCCTCCTGCGCGGACAGCGCGGTGGTCGGCTCGTCGAAGATCACCAGGCGCGCGTCGTGGCCGAGCACCCGGGCGATCTCGACCAACTGCCGGGTGGCGGTGGTCAGTTCGGAGACCCGCGTCCGGGGATCAAGGTCAGCCAGGCCGACCCGGGCCAGCATCTCGCGGGCCTGCGCGCGCTGCCGGCGGCGGTCGACCCAGCCGGCCCGGCCGGGCATCCCGAACATGCTCAGGTTGCTCGCCACGGTCAGCTCGGGCATCAGGCTCAGCTCCTGATACACCACGCCGATGCCGGCGGCGCGCGCCTCCGCGGGGGTGACGTGGGTGCGCATCTCGCGGCCGAGCACCCGGTACGCGCCGCCGTCGCGGGCCACCGCGCCGGTCAGCACCTTGATCAGGGTGGACTTCCCGGCGCCGTTCTCGCCGGCGAGGCAGTGCACCTCGCCCGGCGCGATGTCCAGGTCCACCGCGTCCAGCGCCGTGACGGCGCGATAGCTCTTGCCCACGCCCCGCAGGCTGACCAGGGGGCTCGACTCGGGGGTTGCCATGGCCGGCCCTCAGCCCTTGGTCTTGGGCGGGTTGAGCAGTTGCTCGTACTGCGCCTCGTCCACGGTCGACTTGTCGATGACGACGGCGCCCGGGTCGAGCCGCACCGGCGGGGTGCTGTCGCCCGCGGCCATGGCCGCCTCGACGACGCCCTGGTAGCCGAAGAAGAACGGGTTCTGGACGATGATCGCGTCGATGGACCCGTCGCGTACGCCCGCGATCTCGGCGGGGTCGGAGTCGAAGGCGACGACGGCGACGCGGTCGCTCGCCTTGCGCTCGGCGACGGCCTTGGCGGCGCCGGTGCCGGAGGTGTTGTTGTCGGCGAAGACCCCGGCCAGGTCGGGCGTGGCGGTGAGGGCGTCGTTGACCTGGGAGACGGCCTTGTTGAGGTCGTTGTCGTTGACGGACGTCTGGATGATCTCGGCGTCGGGGCACTTGGCGGCCAGGCCGCTCTTGAAGCCGTTGAACCGGTCGACCAGGACCTGCTGCCCGGAGGTCGAGCTCTCGTGGAGGATCTTGCCGTCCTTCTGGCCCTTGTCGGTGAGCAGTTCGCACATGCGCGTGCCCGCCTGCTCGCCCGCCTTGACGTTGTCGGTGCCGATGAACCCCTCGGCCTCGGTGGTGATCGCGTTGTCGACGGTGATCACCTTGATGCCGGCGTCGCGGGCCCGGTCCACCGCGCCGTTGAGCGCCGTGGAGGAGTTCGAGGCCAGCACGATGGCGTCGGCGCCCCGGGAGATGGAGTTCTCCACCAGGCTGACCTGCTCCTCGATGTCGGTCTCCGAGGTCGGGCCGAAGAGCCCGAGGTCGATGCCGAAGTCGTCGCCCGCCTGCCGGGAGCCGGCGAGCATCGACTGCCAGAAGTCGGAGTCGGTGGCCTTGGTGATGACGTCGACCTTGATGCCGCCGACCGCGGCGCCGCCGCCCGACGAGGAGCCGGAGTCGTCGAACGCCGCCTTCCCGGCGGCGACGCCGCCGGCCGCGAAGACGACGGCCAGCGCGGCGGCCACCCCCGAGGAGACGAAACGGATGCGCGCCATGGCTACTCCTGGTTGCTAGGGGACGTGGGGGATGAGAGGGATGAGGGGGACGAGGGGGTGTACGGGGCGAGCAGGGGCGGACCGCCGTCCGGGGCGCGCCGGACGCGGTGGCCCATGCCGTGGGTGAGGACCCAGCCGTAGTCGTGGCCGGCGTTGCCGGGGTAGACGGCCAGGAAGCGGTACGGCTCGTCGCCGGTGTTGACGCTGCGGTGCGCCCAGCCCGGCGGGATGTAGCCGATGGCGCCCGGGTACATGTCGATCCACCGCGGCCGGTCGCCGTCGAAGAGCAGCAGCCCGCCGGTGCCCGCGAGGCCGAGGTAGATCTCGCCCTGCGGGTTGGGGTGCTGGTGGCCCTTGGTCATGTGGAACTCGCCCGCGACCGTGCCCGGCCGGATCGTGGTGATCGACTGGGGCAGTTCGCCCTCGGCCTCCGGTACGGGCGAGGAGGCGACGTCGTACACGACGGGGTCACCGCCGTCCCGTACCGCGGCGCGCCAGGCGTCGCCGTCGGCGAAGAGACCGTCGAGGTCGGACATGCGCCGGGTGAGCACGGGACCCGAGGGGCTCATGCCGCCGGCCTCGGGATCGAAGGTGACGAGCGTCGGCTCGATGGGGGGCGATGCGTATGACGGCACCGTTTCCTCCTGGGGTCGTGCGGGGGTACTGCGGGAGGGGCGTCAGCGTGACGGCGTGGTCATTTGACATCCTGTACGGTCAGGATGTCAAGGGTCCCGGCAGCGGCCGGCCGCACTCCCCGCAGACGCGTCGCGGCCGGTCCGCTCGGGCGAGCGAACCGGCCGCGAGAGTCCGGTCGGGTCCGGGGCGTACAGGCCGGGTACGGCCCCGGGGAGAGTCAGTCGGTGACGATCATCAGCGGGCGGGGCCGGGCGCCCGGCTGCCGGGACAGCTCCACCTCGAAGCGGCTGCGGTCGCCGCGGTGGAAGGCGACGAAGCTCTCCACCGGCCGGCCCTGCTCACCGACGCTGACGCTGCGCAGCACGAGCACCGGGGCGCCCCGGCTGACGCCGAGGCTGCGGGCCAGCTCCGCGGAGGCCACCGCCGCCTCCACCGAGCGGCGGCCCTGCACGAGCCGCACCCCGAACCGGCCCTCCAGCAGCGCGTACAGCGACTCCTGGGTCAGGTCCTCGTCGACCAGCCCGGGGGCCATTTCCTGCGGGACGTGGGTGATCGTGAGCACCCACGGCTCCTCCTCGACGAACCGCAGCCGCTCGATGACGATCACCGGATGCCCGGGCGGCACGTCCAGTTCCCCGGCGACCTGCGCGTCCGCCGGGACCACTTCGAGCCGGCGGACCTGGCTGCGCAGGTGGCCGCCGCGGGCCGCCACGTCCTCGTACAGCCCGGTGAGGGACTGGACCAGGCCCTCGGGGGTCTTGGGGTGGGCGACGAAGGTGCCGCGGCCCTTGATCCGCTCGATGACCCCTTCGGACTCCAGCTCGGCGAGCGCCTGGCGGACGACCGTCCGGGAGACCCCGTAGCGTTCGCACAGCTCGTGATCGCCCGGCAGCCGGTCGCCGGGCCCCAGCTCGCGGCTCTCCATCTCGCCCAGGAGAATCTGCTTGAGCTGGTGGTAGAAGGGGAGCAGCGACGAACGATCGATACTTGACTGCATGTCATGAGAGGATAACAACCCTCCTCGACACGATCGCCCGCCGGGAGCCCGCTCACCAGACGGCCCGGCCCCGGCGGCAGCGCGCAGCCGACCGCCGGGGCCGGGGAGAGGCGCGCGGGACGGGGACCGTGCGTGACGGGACCGCGCACCTGACGGCCGCAGAGCCCTGGCCGGTCAGACGTTCCAGGGCATCTCCAGGCCGAACCTGTAGAGGTATATGCCGAGCAGCACGCCGCAGATCACCAGGCCGAGGGCGGTCAGGATCAGGTTGCGGCGGCGGACCTTCGGGTCGAGCGCGCGCGCCGCGGCCTCGGTGACCTTCCGCTTGGTCCAGCGCAGCACTATCTGCGCCCACACGAACTCCGTCGCCCACACGGCCATGCCCGCGAAGATCACCAGCCAGCCGGGGCCGGGCAGCGGCAGCAGGATGATGCCGCCGATGACGATGGCCAGGCCCACGACGAAGACCCCGACCTGCCAGCTCACGTGCAGCGCGCGCGAGCGCTGGATGAAGTCCGGCGCCCTGGACCCCCACGCCTGGTGCTCCGGGGTGTCCGGCTTCTCGGGCTCGTCCAGCTTCGCCACCGGAGCGTCGGTGCCGGCCTTGTCCATCCTCTTCTCCCCCTGATCGTCACGCTCGACATCCATGGCCATACGTTACGGCGTAAGGGGCCCAGGTCCGTCCGCCATCCGGACCGTCCTCCGGCGCCGGGCTCCTCCCCTGGGCGTAGTTCCAGGCGTACGGCCCCCTGGCCGGGGCGACAGGGCGGGGCGGCGGAATCCCCGGGTCCGCCGGGGTGCCGGCAGCCGGCCGGGGTGCCGAGGCGGCCGGCCGGGGACGCCGTCGCAGGCAGGAGCCGGCGGGCTCGGGTGGGCGACAGGGGCCGGCGGGCTCGCGCCGGGGCTCGGGGTTGGGGGGCGTATGCCCCCCGCCCGCCCCGGGGTGCGGAGCCGGCCCCGGCGGGCGGCGCCCCGCAGGGGATGCGTGTGGGATTTCTTGACGCGATCACGTCGCGCGGATACGGTCCGAGCGGGACATGGAAAGCGCTTACTTACGGTGATCAGTTCTCTTCGGCAGGGGAGATGGACGCAATGCCTCAGCACAGCGGAAGGGTGGCCGCGCGGTTCGTCGCGGCCGTCGCGGCGCTGGCCCTCACCGCCCTCGCGGCTGGGCCGGTGCAGGCGGTGCAGGACGCCGACGACGCGGCAGCGGCGGAGCGGGAAGCGCCCGTCGTGGCGCCCGCGCTGATGCCCGGCCTCGTGGCGCACTACGACTTCGGCCACCCGGTCGCCGGCAGCCCCGCCCTCGAAGACGACCAGGGCCGCTCCGGCACCGACATAGAGCTCGTCAACGGCGGCGAGGCGATGCGCGTGCCCGACCGCGCGTTCCCGGGCGCCGGGCCCGCGCTGCAGACCGCCCAGGTCTCCCCCGGCACCGCCGGGAACGACGACTGGAAGGCCGGCGTCTACGGCTCCGAGGGCGTGCCGAGCCTGCGCGCGTTCAACGGGGCGAGCGCCGCCACCGTCATGGGCTGGTTCAAGGTGACCGGCGAGAACCCGGCCCCCAACCCCCACACCGCAGACCCGGACGACCGCTACAACGCCGTCGGCCTGGCCGGCGTGCTCGCCGGCAACTCCGACGGCCACGGCGTACGGGCCCTGCTGGAGCTGATCGAGGTGAACGGCGAGCTGCGGCTCGTGGCGCTGGGCCGCCGGCTCGACGAGGGCGCCTCGCAGACGTTCGCCGCCGCCCAGGACTGGCGCGAGCTGCTGCCGCCGGACGAGTGGGTGTTCCTGGCCGCGACGTTCGACTACACCGACGGCACCATGGCGCTGTTCCGCAACGGCGAGCGCCTCGACGGCTTCTACACCGTCCCGGGCGACCCGTGGCAGGTCGACGGGCCGGGCGAGCACCGCGCGTCGCCCACGGACCCCAGGGGCATCAAGATCGGCGGGAGCTTCCCGCAGAACACCCTGGAGCGCAATCCCTGCAACTGCCGCATGGACAGCCTGATGTTCCTCGACCGCGAGCTGACCGACCGGCAAGTACGAGGGCAGTACCTGCAGATGGTCTCGCCGCGGCCCTGAGCCGCAGCCGTACCCGCGCCCGTACGCCTGCGCCATCCGCAGGCACCCGCTGCACCAACGCTCGCAACGCACGCACCATCGCACCCCCCAGAACGGAGCCCGGCATGCCCTTGTCCGCCCGCCGAAAGCCCCGCCTCCTCGCCCCGGCACTCGCCGCGGCCGTGGCCGCGGCAGCCTTCCTCACCGCCCCCGCCGAGGCCCGCACGGAGCCGGCCGCCGCACCCGCCGCCCCGGCGAGCGCCGCGGCGTCCGGCGAAGCGATCCTCCCCAAGCCCGTACCGGTGCAGCTCGGCCTCGTCGTCGAGGAGTACGCGCAGTTCCCCGAGTCGGAGCCGACGCCGCCGCCGGACGATCCGCGGCTGATGCGGCACGCCCGGATCAACGCGCTCGCCGAACTCCCCGACGGCTCCGGCCGCAAGGCGGTGCCCGACCTCAACGGCAAGCTGTACCTCGTCGAGGACGGCCAGGAGCCCCGCCCGTACCTCGACGTCGGCGCCGTCTTCGCGCCGCAGTTCTTCTCCGGCAAGGGTCTCGGCCAGGGCTTCGGCTACGCGGCCTTCCACCCCGACTTCGCCAGCAACGGCATCTTCTACACCGTGCACACCGAGCTGGCCTCCACCACCGACGAGGAGCCGGACCTCACCCCGCAGCCCAACACCGCCTACCACGGCATCATCACGGAGTGGACCGCCGGCGACCCGGCCGCCGACACCTTCTCCGGCACCCGCCGCGAGGTTCTGCGCCTCGGCTTCAACGGCCGCATCCACGGCATCCAGCAGATCGCCTTCAACCCCACCGCCCGCAAGGGCACCGCCGAGTACGGCATGCTCTACGCCGCCGTGGGCGACGGCGGCACCGGCGTGCGCACCACCGAGCCGCAGGACCTCGCGCTGCCGCACGGCAAGCTGCTGCGCATCGACCCCCGCGGCGACAACAGTGACAACGGCGCGTACGGCATCCCCGCCGACAACCCCTTCGCCGGCCGTGACGGCGCCCTCGGCGAGATCTACGCCTACGGCTTCCGCGACCCGCACCGCTTCAGCTGGGACAGCGGCGGCGAACACCGCCTGTACCTCGGCCACATCGGCGAGCACGCCATCGAGTCGATCTACGAGGTACGGGCCGGGGACAACCTCGGCTGGAGCGAGCGCGAGGGCCCGTTCGTCTTCGACAAGGACCCCGCCGACCCGTGCGACGCGTACCAGCCGCTGCCTCCCGACGACGACACGTACGGCTTCACCTACCCCGTGGCCGCCTACGACCACAACCCTCCGGCCGACTGGAACTGCACCTCCGACATCGGCCGAGCCGTCTCCGGCGGCTTCGTCTACCGCGGCGACGACCTGCGCAAGCTGCACGGCACGTACGTCTTCGGCGACCTCGTCGACGGCCGCGTCTTCGCCTCCAGGACCGGCGACATGGACCGCGACGCGGCGGATAACCCGCTGGACATGGCCACGATCTACCAGCTCCGGCTCTACGACGGCGCCACCGGCAAGCGCGTCACGGCGCAGGACCTCGCCGGCGACACCCGCGTCGACCTGCGCTTCGGTCAGGACGCGGCGGGCGACCTCTACCTGCTGGCGAAGGCGAACGGCAAGGTCTGGAAGGTCACCGGCACCCGCGGTCCCGCGCTGCCGTAGCCGACCGGCCAAGTGGGTCCGCCAGTTCGCGGGCGAACGTCAGCCAGGCGGCGGCGCTGGACCACGCCACCCGGGCGCCGGCCGAGTGGTCATGTCGCCACCATCGGCTCGCCCGCGTGGGCCGGGGCATCCCGGGTTCACACGGTCCGCCGGTGCAGCGCGCCGCGCGTCAGACCTCGCCGCGCGTCAGCCTTCGCCGAGCCGCGGCGCGCCGGCGCGCCGCGCGGCGTCGCGCCGGCCGTCCGCCCACAGGGTGCGGATGTGCCCGAGGTGGCGGGCCATCAGCTCCTGGGCCGCCGCGGCGTTGCCGGCGATCATCAGGTCGAGCAGCGTGATGTGTTCCTGCGCGGAGTCGACGAGCACCCCGGCGCGGTCGAGGTCCGTCAGGCCGTACAGCCGGGAGCGGTTGCGCAGTTCGGCGACGACGGTGACCAGGTGGTCGTTGCCGGCGAGCGCGAGCAGGCCGAGGTGGAAGCGGCGGTCGGCTTCCAGATAGCCGATGAGGTCGTGGTCACCGGTGGCCTTGACGATGTCCTCGGCGAGCGGACGCAGCGCCTCGAGCTGCTCCGCGGTGGCCACTTCGGTCACCCGGCCCACGGTGGGGATCTCGATCAGCTCGCGGATCTCCGTGTAGTCGTCGAGGTCGCCCTCGGTCATCTCGGTGATCCGGAAGCCCTTGTTGCGTACGGCCTCGACCAGGCCCTCGCGCGCGAGGTCGAGCATGGCCTCGCGTACGGGCGTGGCGGACACGCCGAACTCCGCGGCCAGCGCGGGCGCGGAGTAGACGACACCGGGGCGCAGCTCCCCCGCGATCAGCGCGGCCCGCAGGGCGCCCGCGACCTGGTCGCGCAGGTGCTGCTGCACCGCGATGAGCTTGCCCCGCTTCGCCTCAGCCACGGTGTTCCCGCCGCGGGCGGCCGGGGCTGGATGCGCGATGTGACATTGTTCCAGCCTACCCCGGCCGTCCGCGGGCGAGAGGGTGCGCGGTGGGTCAGCCCAGGCCCTCGGCGAGCAGCTTGCGGGTGATGTCCCGTACGCTCGCCGCCTGTTCGTCCGGCAGCGGCGAGCGCGGCGGCCGGCAGGGGCCGCCGGGCAGCCCGGCGACGTCCATGGCCAGCTTGATCGCCTGGACGAACTGCGGCTTGGAATCCCAGCGGAGCAGGGGGTGCAGGGCCCGGTAGAGCGGCTTGGCCTGCGCCAGGTCGCCGCCGGTGGCGGCGCGGTAGAGGGCGGCGCAGGCGGCGGGCAGCGCGTTGGGGAACCCGGCGATCCAGCCGGCCGTGCCGGCTATGGACAGCTCCAGCAGCACGTCGTCCGCGCCGGTGAGCAGGTCGAGTCCGGGCGCCAGCTCGGCGAGTTCGTACGCGCGGCGGACGTCGCCGGTGAACTCCTTGACGGCGACGATGCTCCCCTCGCCGTGCAGGGCGGCGAGCAGCGCGGGGGTGAGGTCGGTGCGGGTGTCGTACGGGTTGTTGTACGCGACCACCGGCAGGCCGGCCTTCGCCACCTCGGCGTAGTGCGCGCGCACCGCCGCCTCGTCCGACCGGTAGGCGGTGGGCGGGAGCAGCAGGACCGAGCCGGCGCCGGCCTCCGCCGCCCGGTCCGCCCAGCCGCGGGCCTCGGCGCTGCCGTAGGCCGAGGCGCCCGCCATGACCCGGTCGCCGTCGCCGGCGGCGGCCACGGCGGTCTGCACCAGGCGGATGCGCTCGTCGTCGGTGAGGGTCTGGTACTCGCCCAGTGAGCCGTTGGTCACGACCCCGTCGCAGCCGGCGTCGATAAGCCGGCGGACGTGTGCGGCGTAGGCGTCGAAGTCCACGGTCAGGTCGGGGCGCAGCGGCAGCGCGGTGGCGACCATGAGGCCGTGCCAGGGGCGGGACCGTTCCGGTGGAGCAGAGGTCATGGAGTACTCCCGGGTGAGTCGCGGCAGGCGGGCGGGGCCGCGCGGGCGCGAACCCCCGACCACAGTACAATGTCACATGATTCCCTGGATACGGCCGGGCATGCGAAAGCCCGGGCGGCGGCGGGGTGTTGCTCCGCCCGCCGCCCGGGCACGTCAGACGTCGCGCCGGACGTCGCCGTTCACCGCTTCACCGGCTCCTTCCGGTTCTGACGGCTCTTATGGCTCTTACGGCTCTTCGCGTCCTCCCGGCTCTTGGCGCTCCCCCGGCTCCCCGCGTCCTTCCCGTTCCTCCCGTTCCTCCCGTTCTTCCCGTTCTTCAGGGCGTCGAGTTCGATGGCGAGCGGGGTGGCGGTGAAGACCGAGGAGTACGTGCCCGCCGCGATGCCGATGAGCAGCGCGAGCGCGAAGTCCGTGAGGGCCCCGCCGCCGAGCAGGGCCAGCGCGGCGAGGATGAAGACGGCGCCCATGCCCGTGTTCACGGTGCGCGGCACCGTCTGCAGGATCGCCGTGTTCGCGGCGGCCCGGAACGGCTTGGCGCGGTCGGCGGCGACCAGTTCACGGACGCGGTCGTACAGGACGACGGAGTCGTTGACAGAGTAGCCGATGACGGTGAGCAGCGCGGCGAGGAAGACGCCGTCGATGGGCTTGCCGAGCCAGGCGAAGAGGCCGACGAGGATGACGGCGTCGTGGGCGAGCGCCACGACCGCCGAGGTGGCGTACGTCCAGCGGAAGCGCACCGCGAGATAGGCCAGTTGGGCGGCCAGGGCGACGCCGAGCGCGATGAGCGCGCCGGTGCGCAGCTCCTTGCCGAGGCTGGGCCCGATCATCTCGTCGCGGACCTTCTCCGCGCCGCCGCCCAGCTCGGCCACCGCGGCGGTGACGTCGGCCGCCTCGTCGTCGGACAGTTTCTCGGTACGGACGGTCAGCTCGCTGCCGCCCGAGGTGTTGACGACGGCGCGCGGCAGCCCGGCGTCGGCCAGCGCGTCGCGGGCCCGGTCGGCGTCGACCGGCTGGGTGGTGGCGTACTCGATGAGCCGGCCGCCGGTGAACTCGACGCCGAAGTCCAGCCCGCGGACCACGATGCCGCTGCCGGCCAGCAGCAGGGCGACGCCGGAGGCCGCGAGCCAGCGGCGCGAGTGCCGCATCAACTGCGGGTTGCGCCGGACCAGCCAGGCGCGTACCCGGCCGTGGCCCGCGATCCCGGAACGCCCGGGGCGTACCCGCAGCGCACGGCGGCCCGCGACGGATTCGGCGAGCACCCGCGTGACGACCAGCGCGCTGAACATCGACGCCAGCACGCCGATGGCGAGCGTGACGCCGAAGCCGCGCACGGGCCCGGACGCCAGGAAGAACAGCAGGCCGGCGGCGATGAGCGTGGTGACGTTGGAGTCGGCGACGGCGGTGAACGCCTTGCGGAACCCGCCGGCCAGCGCCGTCCGCACGCTGGGCCGCCGGCGGGCGGCGTACTCCTCCCGCGCCCGCTCGAAGACCAGCACGTTCGCGTCCACCGCCAGGCCGATGGCCAGCACGAAGCCGGCGAGCCCCGGCAGCGTCAGGGTGGCGCCGAGTGCGGCCAGCGCGGCGTACGAGACGAGCGCGTAGCAGGCGAGGGCGACGGTGGCCAGAAAGCCCAGCAGCCGGTAGACGACGATGATGAACAGCGAGGTCAGGGCGGCGCCGATGAGCGCGGCCCGGGCGCTGGCGGAGATCGCCTCGGCGCCGAGCGTCGGGCCGACGGTGCGCTGCTCGACGGTCTCCAGCGGCACGGGCAGGGCACCGCCGTTGACGAGCAGGGCCAGCTCGCGCGCCTCGTCGCGGCCGAAGTCGCCGGTGATCTGGGTGGATCCGCCGGTGATGCCGGTGCGGCAGCCGACGTCCGGGGCGACCTGCGGCGAGGAGATGACCTTGCCGTCCAGGACGATGGCGACACGCCGCGCCGGGTCGCCGGGGGGCGCACACGCGGCGTCGCCGGTCAGCCCGGCCCACTCCGTCCCGCCCTCGCCGTCGAAGCCGACGGTGACGAACCAGCCGCGGGCCTGCTGGGTGTCGAAGAGGGCCTCGGCGTCGGCGACGTCGGCGCCGGTGAGCGCGGCGGGCCCGAGCCGCAGCGGCTGCCCGGCCTCGTCGCGCAGCACCTTTCCCGCGCCGCCCTGCTGCTGCTCCGCGGCGCCGAGGACGGGGTGGAAGGTGAGCTGGGCGGTACGGCCGAGGAGGTCGGCCGCCTCCCGGGGATCCTGGACGCCGGGCAGCTCCACGATGATCCGCTTGTCGCCGGAGCGGGTCAGGGTGGGCTCGGTGACGCCGAGCGAGTCGACGCGGTTGCGCAGCACTTCGAGGGTGTGGTCGGTGGTGTCCGCGTCGGCCTCGGCGACGTCGGAGTCCCGGGCCTCAAGGACGATCTGGGTGCCGCCGCGCAGGTCGAGTCCCAGGTGTACGGGCACGGCGACGGCGACGGTGACGGACAGGGCGAGGACGGCGAGGGCCAGCACGGCCCGCACGCGGGTAGCGCGTGTCACAGGGTTTGCTCCAGCCAGGCATGGCGCGGCGGCCCGCGTGCGCGGGGGTCGCGCCGGGGTGGATGAAAAGGGGTGGTGTCAGCTGCCTGGCGCCGGTGGCGGAGCGCGTTCGGTCCGCGGTGCGGGGCTGAAGCCCGGGAGCGTGCCGCCGTCGGGCGGGGGCGGGGCGGGGACGGAGGGCGTACGGGGGAGGTCGAACGGGGGCCGGGGTGCGCCGGTGACCGGCGCGGCGGGCCGCTCCGCGGGGGCGCCGCGCTGGCCCTGCTGGGACGCGGCGTACTCCTCGGGACCGGCGGCCGGGCCGCCGGCGAGGTGCTGATCCCCGCTCGGAGCGAGGTCGCCGGCCGCCTCGGCGGCGGCACCGTACGACGGCAGAGCGCCGTACCCCGCCCCGCCGTCCTGCCCGGCCCCGGCCCCGAGCACGCCGGCGACGGCGAGCACGAGGGCGACGACGGTGCCCCGCCAGCCGGCCCCGCGCCCAGAGCCCTGGCGGACCGCGTGCGCGTACCTGCTCATACGCGGTCTCCTCGGTCGGCGGACGGGGGCCCGCGGAGCGGGCATGAACAGGCCAGACTACCCATCCTCAGCCGGCAGGGACACCCGGCCCCGGCCGGGGTCCGCCGCTCACGGTGCCGTGGGGGCGGCCCGTACACCCGGGCCGGACTGCCGGGGCGAAACCTCGACGCATGCTCATGACAAGTCATGGGCATGTCTATACGCGTAGACGGAGCGGGCCGCTCGAACCTGTGCCAACCGCCGGGCGGTTCGGACGTCCCGGCGGGCGGGTGCCGCACCACCGGCACTCTCCGCCGACCCGCCTGACGCCGCTCCCGGCTGCCGCGGCGGTGCTCCCACCCGGCCGCAGATGTTCCTCCTCACCCCCATGGAGGCCGTGTTGCTCAGCTCACCGGCGATATCCCCGCGCGGCTGGACGGCCGCGCTCGCACTCCTGGCCCTCGTCCTCGGGCTCGCGCTCGGCTCGGCGCCGCCGGCGGCGGCGTTCCCGCCCGACGTGCCGTCCAAGGCGCAGGTGCAGTCCGAACTCAACAGCCTGACCGTGGCCTCGGAAGGCTCCATGACCGGATACTCCCGCGACCTGTTCCCCCACTGGACCACGGTCTCCGGCACCTGCAACACCCGCGAGACGGTCCTCAAGCGCGACGGCGACAACGTGACCACCGGCTCCGACTGCTACCCCACCTCCGGCAGTTGGTACAGCTACTTCGACGGCATCACCCGCACCTCGCCCTCGCAGATCTCCATCGACCACATCGTGGCCCTGGCCGAGGCGTGGCGCTCCGGCGCCAGCGGCTGGACCACCTCGCGCCGCCAGAGTTTCGCCAACGACCTCACCGGCCCGCAGCTCATCGCGGTGACCACCGAGGTCAACAGCTCCAAGGGCGACCGCGACCCGGCCGACTGGAAGCCCCCGCGTACCGCCTCCTGGTGCGGATACGCCAAGTTCTGGATCCACACCAAGTACCGCTGGAACCTGAGGATCGACTCCGCGGAGAAGTCCGCGGTGCAGGGCATGCTCGACCGCTGCTACTACTAGGACCACCCGGCGCGGCGCCGGGGCACCCCGCCACACCCGGGGTGCCCCGGCTGCCGTACGCATCAGGGGACACCGCACCGCGCGGACAGCGTCCCGGCCGGTCAGGAAGGTCTGCGGGCCCCGGGAACGGCCCGGGACCCGCCCGCCGTTCCGGTGGAGGGGCTCCCGCCCCCGGCGGTCAGGCCGCGCTCGAACCACGTGCCCGGCTCGCCGCCGAGGTGGGCGGGGTCGGCCGGGCCGGCGGCCACGAAGCCCGCACGGAGCAGCACCCTCCGGGACGCGGCGTTCTTCTCGGTGACGGCCGCCCGCAGCATGCGCAGCCCGTACGTGCCCGCCGCCAGCCGGCACAGCTCCACGACCGCCGCCGTCGCCACGCCGCGGCCCGTGGCATGCTCCGCGACCCGGTAGCCGAGCTCCGCGGCGCCGTCCTCCAGATCCATCAGGTTGAACCTGCCGACGACCGAGCCGTCCTCGTCGAGGAGGACGTGGAAGGCGCTGATGCCCGCCTCCTGCTCCGCCAGCAGCGCCGCGAACCGGTCGGGGAAACCGTCGAAGAAGGCGTCACCGCGGTCGGGGACCGAGGCCGCGAAGTAGGCGCGGTTCGCCCGCTCGAAGGCGAGCACCGCCGGCGCGTGACCGGTGAGCAGCCGCTGCAGCTCGTACATGGCGCGACCCTACCCAGGCCATCGCGCCGGGTCGCCTGGTTTTCCGCCGGCAGGACCGCCCTCGCCATGGCCGCCGGGTCAGCAGGACGCCGGGCCCCTGCCTGCACGTCGGGCCGGGGCAGGTGACGTGGCGCCGCCGCGGTGCGCCCGGGTCAGTACCGCCAGCGGGTGGCTTCGATGATCTCGGCCCGGGACCGGTCGGCGAAGAGCGCGTCCTCGGCCCCGCGGACCGTGAGCAGCGCGTCGAAGAGGTGGTCCCCCATCGCCTTGCGCAGCACCACCGAGACCTTGAGATGCCGGACCGCGTCCGCCAGGCTGGCCGGCAGCCGCTCGATGCCACGCCGGTCCAGCTCCCCGGGGTCCGCGTGGGCCGGGTCGTCGCAGAACTCCTCCGGCAGGCGCAGCGTGTCCTCGCACCCCGCCAGGCCCGCGGCGATGACAGAGCCCGCCACCAGGTACGGGTTGGCCGCCTGGTCGAAGCACTTGAGCTCGGCGTTCGCGCGGTGCGCCGTCTCGCCCGCGGGACCGGTGACGAAGCGCAGCGCCGCCTCCCGGTTCTCCCAGCCCCAGCAGCGGTAGACCCCGGCCCAACTGGAGGGCGCCAGCCGCAGATAGCTGGCGGGAGAGGGACAGCCCACTGCGGTCAGGGCGGGCAGGCACCGCAGCACGCCGGCGAGGAACCCCTCACCGTCCGGCGTCATGCCGTGCGGCCCCGTACCGCCCTGCATCAGGTTCTCCTTGCCGCGCCACAGGCTCAGGTGCACGTGCCCGCCGTTGCCGATGCCGGAGAGCCCCGGCAGCGGGGCGAAGGACGCCCGCAGTCCGTGGGCGCGGGAGACGGCACGCACCGTATGCCGGACCAGCACGGCGGTGTCGGCGGCGCCCAGCGGGTCCTCGGGGGCGGTCGAGACCTCGAACTGCCCCGGCTCGTACTCCGGGTGGATCTGGTGGACCTCCACACCCTGCGCGGCGAGCGCGTCGACGATGTCCAGGAGGTACGCCCCGGAGTCCGCCAGCCGGGACAGCGCGTACGCCGGGCCGTCGCCGAGGGCGCCGGGGCCGACGCTCCACTCCGTCTCGAACCCCATCCGCAGGCTCAGCCCCAGCCCGGCCGCCGCCTGCGCCATGCGGCTGACGAAGCCCCGGTGGCACCCCTGGTACGGCTCGCCGTCCTGGCCGTGCCGGTCCGCCGGTGCCCACGCCCAGCCGGGCTGTGCGGCCAGCGGGGTGAGCCGGTCCAGATCCGGCAGCAGGAGGAGGTCGCCGACCGGTCCGCCGTAGCCGTCGGCGCGGGCGATCGAGTCGTCCACCAGGAAGGTGTCGAACACCGGGGGCATCCCCACGCCGTGGTCGGCGAGCTGGGGGAAGCGGTCGAGCGGCACGACCTTGACGCGGCCGATGCCCGCGTTGTCGACCCAGCTCAACGCGACGACGCGGGTGCCCGCTTCGGCCAGTCGGGCCATCGCCCGGTCCGCCCGTGCCGCTCTGTCAGCCGTGTGCACAGTCATGCCCTCATGATCGGCCGGGCGGGGTGCCGCTCCTTCCGTCATTCCATGGCAAACCACCCGATCGAGCGCAAACGGCGGTTGGACCGCCTCAGCCGGGCAGGTCCTCCGGGCGCTTCTTCGCGAGTCTGCCTTCGAGCAGGCCGGTGGCCTGGCCCACTTCGATCAGGTAGCCGTCGGGGTCGCGCAGATAGCAGCGCTTCTCCGGCCCGCGGTCGAGGGGCGGGGTGACGAACCGGGCCCCCTTGGCGCTCCAGTCCCGGTAGACGGCGTCGATGTCGGCGACGCGCAGGTTCATGAAGCTGGAGACGGTGTCGCCGGGCTCGTAGTCGACGACCGAGATATCCGGCTTGTCGGGGGTCGGGCCGCCGCCCGGATTCATGATCACCCAGGAGTTGGCGAGCCTGACGATGCACGGGTTCTCTTCGAGGACGACCTGCCCGCCCAGGACCTCGCTGTAGAAGGCCCGGGAGCGGGCGACCCGCCTGACGGTCAGGAAGAGCGTCACCAGCATCCCGGTGCCGGGTGCGGGCAGGTTCTCCAGGTCGACGGCCGGCCGCTCTTCGGTCACGGGCTCCTCCTGTCAGCTCGGGGCCACCCGGTGGGGATCGCCCTCCAGAGCGGCGCGGTCCCAGTGGCCGTGGACGGCGGCTGCCTCGTACGTCGACTGCAGGAAGTCCAGCAGCAGGGCGTCCGGGTCAGCGGCGGTACGCACCGTCTCGTACGGCAGGAGGAACTGGCTCCACTGGTCGGAGTAGCCGCCCGCCGGGACGGGATGGTCGCGGAAGCCCGGAGGCTCCGGATAGGCGTAGGCGTAGAACATGCCCTCGTCCTCGTCGCCGCCGCCCGGCCAGAACCCGGCGCTGCTGAGCTCGTGGGAGTAGCCCTCTCTCATCACCCAGTCCGCGCAGTTGGGGGCGCCGCCGGCGTGGGCGGGCGCGGTGCGCCCGGAGAAGCGGGTGACGGCCAGGTCCATGCCGCCCCAGAAGAAGTGCACGGGGCTGACCTTGCCGATGAAGCGCGAACGGAACGCGGCGAGCACCCGGGACGCCTGCACCAACTGGCCCCAGAAGGCGTGCGCCTGGGCGGGATCGTAGGAGGTGTGGGTACGGTCCTCGGCGAACGGGATCGCCTCCTCCACCTCCACCGGCCGGGCCAGGATGGAGACGTCGATCCCGGCCCGCCGCAGGGCGTCCATCGTCTCGCGGTAGAAGTCGGCGACCGGCTTCGCCTCCAGCACGACCGTCTCCACCGCGCCGGAGGTGGTGCGCAGGCGCAACCGGTGGTCGATGAAGTCGAACTCCATGTCGAAGGTGCGCCGGCCCGGGATCGCGGACGTCGTCAGGCCGCGGGCGGAGACGTACAGCGGAACCTGCCACCAGTGGTTGACCATGGGCGCCAGCGCGAGCCGCACCTTGCCGACGATCTGGGTCCACATGTGCAGGGTCTCGCGGGTGTCCGGCCAGTCCCCGACGCGCAGGGCCGGCCACGGGTCGGCGGTGGGAGGTGCGTTCGTCATCGGCATCGACAGCTCCTGGACGGCTTCAGTGGAGACGCTGCTGCCAGTCTTCCGGCACCTTCCCCGCCGGTCCCGGCGTCGGCTGGGCGGCGGGGTGTGCGGTGGGCGGGCTCATCTCCGGCCCGTCGGTGAACTGCTGCGTATCGGCGTTGTAGAACCAGTCCTCCCCGGGCTCGAAGCTGGTCAGCACCGGGTGCCCGCTCTCCCGCGCATGCCGGCTCGCGTGCTGCGCGGGCGAGGAATCGCAACAGCCGATGTGCCCGCAGGCGGCGCAGCGCCGCAGGTGGAACCACCACCCGCCGCCGGCCGTGCACTCGGCGCAGCCGTCCCCGCTGGGGGTGGAGGCGGGGTCGACGCCAGGTATCCGCTCGGCTTCCATGGCTCCATGCTGCGCGGAACGGGCCGGACGGGCCCGTCGGCTGGGCCGTTCGGGTGCGGTGCGCCGTTCGGCACCGCATCGCCAGGCCGGCCCAGACGCCGGCGCGGCAGCCGCCGGGCGGGCGGCTGCCGCCAGCTCCGGCCCTGGTCAGGAGGTTCGTCTGGCGGGCAAGGGTGGAGGTGTGCGCCGGAGTGGGATAGGGTTCCCGGCGGTGTGCCGGGAAGTCTGGTCGGCGAGCAGGGAATGATCCTTTGCTGATCGGGGGGCTTCTGTCGTGGTACTCATCGCGGTCTTCGGGGCGGCGCTGCTGGTGGCGGTGCTGCTGTCGGGCCTGGCGGCCCGCTCCGTCCTGTCCACCTCGCTGCTGTTCCTGGTCGGGGGCGCCCTGGTCAGCGACGGCTTCCTGGGTCTGATCCACATCACGCCGGAGAGCGGCCTCGTCGAGATCACCGCCGATCTCGCGCTGTTCGCCGTGCTGTTCACCGACGGCATGCACGTGTCGTTCCCCGCGCTGCGCAGCGCCTGGAGGAACCCGGCCCGCGCCCTGGCCCTCGGCATGCCGCTGGCCTTCGTCGGCATGGCGCTGGTCACGCATTTCCTGGTGGGACTGGACTGGACGACGTCCTTTCTGGTGGGTGCGGTGCTGGCACCGACCGACCCGGTGTTCGCCTCGGCGATCGTGAGCCGCAAGGAAGTACCGGCGCGGCTGCGCCAGTTGCTGAACGTGGAGAGCGGCATCAACGACGGCCTCGCGCTGCCCGTGGTGCTCATCCTGATCGCCGCCGCCGGGCCGACCGGGCACGGCGCCGAGGCGGACCTCGGCAAGATCGGCCTGGAGCTGGTCGGCGGCCTCGCACTGGGGGTCGCGGCGCCGGCGGTGGTGTACTGGCTGGTGCGGTTCCGGCTGCTGGGCGCGGAGCCCAAGCTGCAGCCGCTGCTGCCGCTGGCGGTGGGGATCATCCTGTACGCGGTCTGCCACCTGACCCACGCCAACCCCTACCTGGCGGCGTTCTCCGCCGGCGCGGTCCTCGCGTCCCTCTCGCCGGAGGCCAAGGGCGCGTTCGAGCCGCTGGGCGAGTCGCTGGCGGAGCTGGCGAAGTTCGCCGCGCTGCTGGTGTTCGGTGCGCTGCTGACGCCGGAGCTGTTCGGGGACCTGTCGTGGGGCGGGTACGTGGCGGTGGTGCTGGCCATCGTCCTGATCCGGCCGGCTTCGCTGCTGCTGTCCCTGCTCGGGACCCGCTTCGACCGGCGTGAGCGGCTGACCGCGGCCTGGTTCGGGCCGAAGGGCTTCGCGTCGGTCGTCTACGGGCTGCTGGTGCTGCAGGCCCAGATCCCGCAGGGCGAGGAGGCGTTCACGCTGATCGCGGTCTGCATCGCGTTCTCGATCGTCGCCCACTCCAGCACCGACGTGCCCATTGCCCGCGTGTTCGACGTCGAGGACCTCGTCGGCCTGCCGAACGACGCGGACAGGGCGGAGAGCCACGACGTACCGCGGCAGCGGCAGCCGGAAGCGGACCGCGCCGGGTCGTGATCCGCCGTACCGGGCCGGGGCCGGCTCGGGACCGGCTCAGGTGAGTTCGGCGAAGGTCTCGACGGCCTGGGTGCGTCCCGTGACGATGATGACGTCGCCCTTCTGGAGGACCGTTTCGGCCGTGGCGTACGTGAACTCCTCACCGGGGCGTTTGATGCCGACCACGGTGACCCCGTGGTGGGTGCGTACGCGGCTCTCGCCCAGGGGGACGCCGATGGCGAGGGCCGGCGCCACGGTCTTGGCGAGCGCGAAGTCGTCGTCGAACTGGATGAAGTCGAGCATCCTGCCGGTCACGAGGTGGGCGACGCGCTCGCCCATCTCGTGCTCCGGCAGGATCACGTGCGGCACACCGAGCCGTTCGAGGATCTGGCCGTGCTGCCGGCTGACGGCCTTCGCCCAGATGTTGGGCACACCGGCCTCCAGCAGGTTCGAGGCGACCAGGATGGACGCCTGGATGTCGGTGCCGATACCGACCACCACATGGGTGAAGTCCTGGACGCCCAGTTGCTCCAGGGTCCGGGGGTCGGTGCAGTCCGCGACGGCGGCGTGGGTGAGATCGTCGCTGTACTTCTGGACGAGCCGGGCGTCGGTGTCGATGCCCAGGACGTCCCACCCGCGGCGCGTCAGCTCGTCGGCCAGTGAGCCGCCGAACCTGCCCAGGCCGATGACGGCGATCCGGCCCGTTCCGGCCTGCTGGCGGCCTCCCGTCTGCTGCTTGCCGCTCCAGCGGTGGAAGTGGTGCAGGTAATTGCTCATGGTCATCCAATGACGGGGCGTTCTTCTGGCAGTTGGTAGCGGCGCTTGCGCTCGCGCAGCGCGAGTGCCGAGACCAGGGTGATGGGGCCGACACGGCCGACGAACATCAGCAGTGCCAGGACGACCTGTCCGCCTGCGGGGAGGTCCGCGGTGATCCCGGTGGACAGACCGACCGTACCGAACGCGGAGACCGTCTCGAAGAGCACCGCCTCGAACCTCTCCTCGGTCATGGTCAGCAGCACCACCGTGGCCGATATCACCAGTCCCATGGCGAGCAGCGCCACGGTCAGCGCCTGCCGCACCGCGGCCTGGGGGATGCGGCGGCCCATGGTCTCGGCCGCGGGCTCGCCGCGTACCTCGGCGACTGCGGCGACCGCGAGCACCGCGAACGTGGTGACCTTGATGCCGCCCGCGGTCCCGGCGCTCCCGCCGCCGATGAACATCAGCACACAGGTGAACAGCAGCGTGGCCGGGTGCAGCGCGCCGACGTCGACGGCGTTGAACCCCGCGGTGCGGGTCATCGCCGAGTGGAAGAAGCCGTTGAGCAGCTTGTCCCCGGCGTCGAGGGGGCCGAGGGTGCCGTCGTTGGACCACTCCAGCGCACAGGTGAGGACCATCCCGGCGACCAGCAGGACAGCGGTGGTCGTCAGCGTGAGCTTGGCGTGCAGCGACCAGGTGCGCCGCCCGCTCACCCGCCGCCGGTTCCGGTACCGCAGCACCTCCAGCAGCACCGGGAAGCCGAGGCCGCCGCAGATGACGGCCACGGCGACCGGCACCGTCACCCAGAGGTCGGTGGCGTAGCGGGTGAGGCTGTCCGGGTGCAGTCCGAAGCCGGCGTTGTTGAAGGCGGAGACGGCGTGGAAGACCGCGGAGTACACGGAATCGCGTACGCCCCGGTCGTAGCCGAAACGGAAGCGCAGCGCCAGCACGGCCGCGACCGACAGCTCCACGATGAGCGTGGTGCCCGCCACGCCGAGGAGCACCCGGCGTACGTCGCCCAGGTCCAGGGACTTCGTCTCCACCTGCGCGGTGAGCTGAAGGCGCAGCCGGAGCCTGCCGGCGACCAGCAGCGCCAGCAGCGACGCCATGGTCATGATCCCGAAGCCGCCGACCTGGATCAGCGCCAGCACCACGCCCTCGCCGAAGCCGCTCCAGTGTGTCCCGGTGTCCACCACGACGAGGCCGGTCACGCACACCGCCGAGGTGGCGGTGAACAACGACGACACCAAGCCGGTCGCGGTGCCGTCCTCGGCCGCCACCGGCAGCGACAGCAGCACGGTGCCGATGAGGACCACCAGGCCGAAGGCCAGCACGACCAGTCGCGCGGGGTGCGTGGCCAGCAGGGAGCGGCCGGTCGAGCGCAGCCAGCGTCGCACAGCGGCCCCTTCCCCTGCCCGGGGCCGCTGGCGCGACCGTCGTCAGGACTCCGTCAGCAATCCGTCAGCATCTGTTCCACACCCTAGCCGCCGGCGGTACGGGCGCCGGCCCCGGTCGACAGCATGTGCAAGGGGCGCCCCCGCCGTCCTGGGACGTCCCAGGACGGCGTCATCACCGCTCGCGTCTCCGCAGGTCAGGGTGGATCCCTTCCCGGGATGTCCCGCACCGGCCGGCGACGCTGGGCCCGCGGGGACGACGGCTGCCGTCAGCCGCGGCGAGGTCGACGCCCAGATCGGCGGCGTCCTCCAGGAGCGCGACGCGGCCTTCCGCCGCGAGGCCGCCGGCTACGACGAGAGCGTCACCTCGCAGAACGGGGCGATCCGGCAGGTCCAGGTGCGGGGGCCTGCTCCCGCAGCCACCCGGCGGGCCCGGCCATCTTGACATGTCCTCGAAGAGACCTCGTAGTTAAGGGAGACATCACAGGTGAAGGGAGTGTCATGCGTAACGCACGACCAGGCGTTCACCGCGCGCTGCTGGCGGTGGCGGCGCTCGGGCTCACCGCGGCATCGGCCGTACCCGCCGAGGCCAAGGCCGAGCCGAAGGTCCTGATCTACACCGGGACGACCGGGTACCGCCACGCCGACGCGATCGACGGCGGCATCGGCCCGATCCAGAACGCGCTGGACGAGGCCGGGATCTCATGGGTACGGGAGGACTGCGACGGCCTCGGCGGCGCCCCCGGCAACTGCGACCACCCGGACAGCAACCCGCGCGTCTTCACCCCGGAAAACCTGGCCGGCTACGACGCCGTCTTCCTCTTCAACGCCTCGTCGCAGTGGCTCGGCGGCAACCGGCCGGGCCCGCTGTGGGACGAGGAGCAGCGCGCCGCGATCAAGGGGTTCGTCAATGCCGGCGGCGGGATCGCCGCCAACCACAACGCGGTCGACATGGGCGCCGGCGTCACCAGTTGGGACTGGTGGGACGGCGACGCCGGCAGCGCGGTCGGCACGCTGATGACCGGCCACGCCGCCACCGACCTGAACAACGTCGCCACGGTGCAGGTCGAAGACCGCCGCCACCCCTCGACGCGCGATCTGCCCAAGGAGTTCGGATTCGGCGACGAGCACTACAACTTCGCCCGCAGCGTGCGCGGCGAGGCGCATGTGCTCGCGACGCTCGACGAGCAGTCGTACGAACCCGGCCCGAACGCGATGGGCGAGGACCACCCGATCTCCTGGTGCAAGCCGTACGACGGCGGTCGCATCTGGGTGAGCGGGATGGGCCACTTCGCCGAGTCCTACACGGCGAACGGCGGGGACAACAGCCTCGTCAAGCACCTCGTCGGAGGCATCAGCTGGGCCGCCGCCGGCACGGCCGGCGGAGGTAAGTGCACGCCTGGACAGTGACCGGAAGGATCCCCGCCCCGGCCGCCGGCCCCCACGACGGGGGCGGTGGCCGGGTGCCGTGCGTGCGCGGTCCTACCGGGTGAGGTAGCGGTCCAGGTCGGCGAGGACCTCGTCGGTGGCCGTGACACCGAGGCCGAGGTACCAGGTCTCGTCCGGGACGTCGTGGGCGCGGCCGGCCTTGACCGCCTCGAGGTTCTGCCACAGGGAGTTGTTCTGCGTCGTGGACTTGTCGGTGGCCTCGGGGTCGCCGTAGACGCCGGTGAAGACGTAGTCGGCGTCGGCCTGGTCGATGTTCTCCGCGCTGACCTCGGCGGCGAGGTCCTCGATGTCCTGGTTCTCCGGGCGCGGGATGCCGGCGTCCTTGAGGATCGTGCCGATGAACGAGGCGTTGCCGTACAGGCGGATCACGCCGTCCGGCATGAAGCGGACCATCGAGACGGTCGGCTTGTCCGCGCCGAGCTTCCCGGCCAGCGCCGCGACCTTCTTGTCGTACGCGGCGAGCTTCGCCTCGGCCTCGGCCGTCTTGTCCAGGGCGGCGGCGTTGAGGAGGTAGTTCTCCTTCCAGGTGAAGCCGGGGCGGAGGGAGAAGACGGTCGGGGCGATCTGGGCCAGCTCGTCGTACTTGTCGGCGGCGCGCAACTGGCTGCCGAGGATCAGGTCGGGCTCAAGCTCGGCGATGGCCTCCAGGTTGAGGTTGTTGATGGTGCCGACGTTCTCCGGGCTGCCCGCGTCCTCCTTCAGGTAGGAGGGCAGTTCGGGGGAGCCCTCGGTGGGGGCGAGGCCGACCGGCTCGATGCCCAGGGACACGACGTTGTCCAGCTCGCCGACGTCGAGGACGACGACCCGCTCGGGCTGGGACTCGATGACCGTCTCACCCATGGCGTGGTCGATGGTGCGGGGCCACTCGCCGGGCTTGGCCTCGGTGCCCATGGCGGCGGTCTCCTTCGCCGCGTTCGCGAAGTCGTCGCCGCCCTGGGCGACGGCCTCCTTGCCCCCGGCCCCTGCTGACGAAGTCTCCTTCCCGTCCCCGGCGGAGTCGCCGCAGGCCGACAGGGACAGTGCGGCGGTGAGGGCGAGGGCTGCGGCGGTGATGCCGCGGCGTCTGGCAGACATGGGGAGGCTCCCGTCATTCATTGGAACTTAGGCAAGCCTTACCTTATGCGAGTCCTGTATACCGGCCGAATCCGGGGTGGTGCGGCTCCGCGGAGGGCCGGGGACGACCAGCGGATCGCCCGTCACTGGATCCGGTACGACGACCGACGCGAGCCCGAAGACCTCCTCCACCAGGCCGGCGGTGACCACGTCCGCGGGCCGCCCCTGGGCGACGATGCGGCCGGCCCGCATGGCGATCAGATGGTCGGCATAGCGTGCCGCCTGGTTCAGGTCGTGCAGCACCGCCACCACCGTCCGGCCGCGCTCGCGGTTGAGCTGCCGCACCAGGTCGAGTACCTCCACCTGGTGCGCGATGTCGAGGTAGGTCGTCGGCTCGTCGAGCAGGAGGAGATCGGTGTCCTGGGCGAGGGCCATGGCGATCCAGACGCGCTGCCGCTGCCCGCCGGAGAGTTCGTCGACCGGCCGCCCGGCGAGGCCGGCCGTCCCGGTGCGCTCCATCGCCTCGGCGACGACACGCTCGTCCTCCTGTGACCACTGCCGCCACCACTGCTGGTGCGGCTGCCGGCCGCGCGAGACCAGATCCGCGACGGTGATGCCCTCCGGGGCCACCGGCGTCTGCGGCAGCAGCCCGATCACCTGCGCGATCCTCCTGGTGGGGACGCGCGACAGCTCCGTGCCGTCCAGCAGTACGGAGCCGCCGCGCGGTTTCAGCAGCCGCCCCAGGGCACGCAGCAGGGTCGACTTCCCGCAGGCGTTGGGGCCGACGATCACGGTGACCTTCCCGTCCGGGATCTCAAGGTCCAGATCCTCGACGACCGTGCGGTTGTCGTAGGCGAGGGTGAGGTGCCGGGCGGTGAGGCGGTTGGCGGTCACGCGGTTCCTCCGGAACGGCTGCTGCGGGTGCGGACGATCAGCCACATCAGATACGGGGCGCCCACCAGGGCGGTGAACACGCCGACCGGCAGCTCCGACGGGGAGAAGAGCCTGCGGGCCAGCAGGTCGGCCACGACCACGATCAGCGCACCGGTCAGCGCCGAGCACAGCAGCGGGGTGTGCGGGGTGCGGGTGAGCCGGCGGGCGATCTGCGGCGCGAGCAGCGCCACGAAGTCGACGGGCCCCGCGGCGCCGGTCGCGGCGGAGGCGAGGACGACACCGAGGGCGCTCAGGCCGAGCCGGGTGCGGTCGAGCCGGTGGCCGAGTGACGTGGCCGTGTCGTCGTCGAAGGCCGAGCCGCGCTGGGCACGCGCGGCCCACAGCAGGAAGGGCGCCGCCAGCAGGACCGTGATCGCGAGCGGTACGGCGTGGTCGTAGCCGCGCCCGTTGAGGGAACCGGTGAGCCAGACCTTGGCCTGCTGGGCGACGAGGTAGTCGCCCTTGGTCACGAAGAGCCGGGTCAGGGAGCCGAGCGCCACCGAGATGCCGATGCCCACCAGGACGAACCGGAACGGGGACAGACCGCCCCGCCACGCGCACAGGTAGACGAGCAGGGCCGCGGCGAGCCCGCCGCCGACGGACACGTATGTCAGGGCGGTGTACGAGGTGAGGCCGAACGTCATCGCGGCGACCGTGGCCGCGCCCGCGCCGTGCGTCACGCCGATGACGTCGGGGCTGGCGAGGGGGTTGCGGGCCATCGTCTGGATCAGCGCGCCGGAGACCCCGAAGGCGGCGCCCACCAGCAGGCCGGTCACCAGGCGCGGCAGCCGCAGGGTGCCGACCACCAACTCGTCGGGGCTGGGCAGCCCCAGCAGCACGCGCACGACCTCGCGGGGCGCGACGAACGACTCACCCACGCACAGCGAGGCGACCACCGCGACGGCCAGCAGCGCGGTCAGCCCGGTGGCCACCAGGACGCTGCGACGGTGCAGCAGAAGACTGCCCTGCCCGGCCCGGAGCACGGCGTACCCGGCGGAACGCGGACCGACGCTGGCAGCCGGATGAGCCTTCCCCGGCCCGGTCGTCCCGGAATCGGCCGGCACGGGAGGCACCGGGGCGGCGGCGCCGGTGGGCGCGCCGCCGGTGATCCGCGTCATGCCGCCACCGCCTTCTTCCTCCGTACGAGCGCGACCAGGAACGGCACCCCGGCCAGGGCGGTCATGACGGCCACCGGCACCTCCGAGGGCCGTACGACGACCCGTCCGAGAACGTCCGCCAGCAGCACCATCACCGGGCCGAGCAGCGCGGCCATGGGCAGCAGCCAGCGGTGTGCGGACCCGACCAGCGCCCGGGCCAGGTGCGGCACGGCGAGGCCGATGAAGGCGATGGGTCCCGCGGCGGCGACCGCGGCACCCGTCAGCACGGTCGCGCCCAGGGCGCCGGTCGCCCGCAGCAGGGCCACCTTGCGGCCGAGCCCGCGGGCGATGTCGTCGCCGAGCGCGAGCGCGTCCAGCCCGCGGGCCATCGCCAGCACCAGCAGCAGCCCGGCGAGCAGGAAGGGCCAGATCTGCCCCGCGATCGCCGCGTCCCGCCCGGCGATCGAGCCGACGTCCCAGAACCGGAACTCGTCCAGGGCGTGGGCGTCGGTCGTGAGGATCGCCGAGACCACGGAGGCGAGGAACGCGTTCATCGCCGCCCCGGCCAGGGCCAGCCTCACCGGCGACGCGCCGCCGCGTCCGCTGCCGGCGACGGCGTAGATGCAGACCGCCGCGGCGCCCGCACCCGCGAACGCGTACCAGACATATCCCGTCAGGCCGTGCACTCCGAAAAAGGCGATGGCGCAGACGACGCCCAGCGAGGCGCCCTGGCTGATGCCCAGGATGCCGGGTTCCGCGATCGGGTTGCGGGTGATGCCCTGCAGCACCGTCCCGGCCACGGCCAGCGCGGCTCCGACCATCACGCCGATGACCGTCCGGGGCCCCCGCAGCGACCGTACGACCTGGGCGTCGTCGCTGGTACCGCCGTGCACCACGGCGTCCCAGACCACCGAAGGGGCGACCGTACGGCTGCCGACCGCAAGGCTCAGCACCACGGCCAGCAGCAGCAGGAGAAGGGCGGCGGCCACCCAGCCGGCCCGTCGGCTCACGACTCCTGACATCCACCCTTCCCCACGTCAGTTAGCTAAGGCTTGCCTTAGCTTACGTGGCGGGGTGGCCTGGACTTCGGCCGGCCAGGGGCTAGCCGTACCGGGGGGCCGGGGGCCCGGCCGGGCCCAGCCAGTCCTTCAGCCATCTGTCGTAGCTCTCCTGCCAGGCGCTCTCGCCGGCCTCCTCCAGGGTGCCGTTGACCACCCGCAGCAGGTCGTCCGCCCCGTGCTTGACCGCGACTCCGTAGGAGTCCTCGCCGACCTGCGGCCCGGCCAGCCGGGTGCCGTCCTCCTGGGCGGCCAGGCCCGCGGCGAGCCCGCTGTCGGTCAGGACCGCATCCACGCGGGAGAGCTGAAGCAGCATCAGGCAGTCCAGGGCGTTGGGCCGCCCCCGCATCCACGCGCCGTACTCCTCCTCACCTTCGCCGCTCAGCAGCTCGTACCCGCCGGAGCCGTAGGCGGTGCACACCGTCTTGCCCTCCAGGCTGCGGTCGAAGCCGGTGATGTCGGAGTGCTCGGGGACCAGCACGCGCTGCCCCGTTTCGAAGTAGGGGCTGGAGAAGTCCACGGCCGGTTCCTCCGGGGTGCCCTGAAGCGCCCGGCAGGTGATCGGCATGGTCTGCACGAGCACGTCCACCTCGCCGTCTGCCAGTGCCTGCTGGCGGTGGTCGACCGGGACGGTGCGGAACTCCACCGCCTCGCGGTCGCCGAGCAGGGCGTCGGCGAGCTGCTTGACCAGGTCGATGTCGAAGCCCGCCAGCTCGCCCCCGGCGCTGCGGTGGCTCCACAGGTAGCTGTTCTGCGCCACCCCGGCGATCAGTCTGCCGCGGTCCTTGATCTTCTTGACGGCCGCTCCGTTCCGGCTGCCGCTCGCCGGGTCCGGGCTCACCCTGGTGTCGCAGTCCTCCGCGGCGGACGTTCCCTGCCACGGGGCCTGCCCGGGCATCCCCGCCTGTGCAGCGGACGGCGCTGCCGCCGTCGGCGCCTGCTGCGGTGCGGCTCCGCTGACCGTGGGCACCAGCACCAGCGCGGTGGCAGCCAGCCACACCGCGGCCCACCCCCCGGCCACGCGGCGCCCGTCGCGCGCCGGCGCGGCGCCGCGTACCGAACCGCCGGATCCTGCCGCCGAGTTCCCCACTGCCGTCCCCTCCTTCATCCCGCCGCGGTCCCCGGCGGTCACCGGTACTCCGCCAGCCGCCGGCCCACGCCCACGACCGTGCCCGCCACGCCGAGCAGGCACAGCACCGAGCCGCCGACGGGCAGTCCGGTGAGCGCGCCGCGCCCGTTCTCGACCTGCTCCTGGAACTGCTTCTGCTCGTGGTTCACCGCCGCGGCCAGCTTGCGGTCCACGGCGGCGAAGCTGCGCTCGGTGGTGTCGGCGGCGCTCTTGCCGTCGGCGTTCCGGCCGATGGTGCGGGCCAGGGCGGCCTCGTAGTCACCCTGGTCGTCCTGCTCCCTGGCCTGGTTGTGCAGCTTCCTCCAGTCCTTCAGCTCCGCCCAGGCATCCGTGACCAGCTTCCGCCCGGCCTCGTCCTCGGCCTGCAGCCTGGAACGCTGCATCAGCCGCTGCCCCTTGCCCTTGTCGTCCATCGCACTCGCCCAGTAGTCGAACTCCCGGGAGTAGGCGGCGCCCTCCCCGCGCGCCACCAGGGCCATGTTCTCGTTCCCGCGGGCCTTCAGGCCGGCGATCCGGGACTGGGTGAGCAACTGCACCGAGGCCGAGCCGTGGGTGTCGGAGTCCGCCAGCGCGGAGCGGGCCGCGGCATGACCTGCCGTCAGCCAGACCAGAGAAGCCAGCACCGCCCCGGCCGCCGCCACCAGACCCAGATTGAGCCGCCGGTTGGTGGCCAGGTAGAGCCGGTAGGAGTAAAAGCCGATCACCGCCAGGACGAGCAGCCCGGCGCCGTAGGCCGCCCAGGGCGGCTCGCTGGCGTCGGCGCGCATGGCCGCCATCCGCCGGGTCTCCGCGTGGTACATGTCCTCGGCCGCCGGGAGCATGGTGGAGTGCATCTGCTCCGAGGCGTACCGCAGGTAGGAGTTGCCGACCGGCTTGTTCTCCCGGTTGGCGGAGCGTGCCGCTTCCACCAGGCCCGTGTAGCCGGGCAGTTCCTTGTTCAGGATGGCGATCTGCCGCCGCGCGGCGAAGGAGTCCTCGGTGCGGGCCGCCGCCTTGGAGAGCAGCCGGGAGGCGGTGCGGATATCCGCCTCGTAGGCGACGCGGTCCGCATGGGTCTCCTCGCTGCCCCGCAGGAAGCCCGCCGCCGCCGTGGCGTCCGCGTCCGCCAGCAAGCGGTATATCTCCCCCACGTCCGCGCTGAGCGGCGCGGACTCCTCCGCCAGATTCCCGGCCGCCCTCTGGCGCTCGTACACCGATGTGGCCAGAAGCACTCCGAAGAGCACCGTCACCAGTGTCGTGATCAGCCCCGCCAGCCGTAACCGGGCCGGTGGAGACCCGGTCCCGACGATCCCCCACACCGCGGAGGCCGCCGCCCGCACCCTCCCGCGCCGCCGTCCCGGAACAGCCTGCGCGGCCACGCTCATCGGCGGGCCCCTTCCACGGAGGCATCCGGTCCGGACGCGCCCCCCGTTCCCGTCGGCGTCACCACACCGGCCCTCCCCCTCGCCGCCCGGCAGTCCCCATCAAACCCCCTGTTCGGTACCGCTGTTGGGAACACTAGTGGTTCCGTCCCGGAGGGCACTACGCTGACGGAATGTCCACCGGGGGAGACCGTACGCACGCGTGGGACCGGCGCAGGTTCCTGGGAGTCCTGGCCGCGGGAGCGCTGGCACCCCCCGCCCTGGCCGCCTGCGGCACCGACGGGGAACCGGGCCCGGCGAAGGCCGCGGCGAAGGGCCGGGGGACGATCACCATCGGCTATGTGGCCTGGGACGAGGACATCGCGGTCACCGAGCTGTGGAAGCAACTGCTCGAGTCCCAGGGCTACCGGGTCGAAGCCGTACAGCAGGACGCCGTTCCCGACCTGTTCCGCGGGGTGGCCGAGGGCCGGTTCGACGTCTTCATGGACGCCTGGCTGCCGAGCACCCACACCGAGGAATGGGCGCAGTACGGCGGCTCGACGGTGGACCTCGGCCCCTGGTACGAGCCCGGCGATCTGGGCCTGGCCGTGCCCGACTACGTGGACGAGGTCGAGTCCCTGGTCGATCTGCCGGAGTACGCCCACCTCTTCAACGGGACGATCGTCGGCATCGAGCCGACCGCGGGTCTGACCAGAACCATCAACAAGTCGGTGATCCCGGAGTACGGCCTGACCGGCAGGTACCGCCACATGGCGAAGGACACCGGCACCATGCTGCAGGCCCTGGACACCGCGTACGCCGCGAAGCGCCCCGTCCTGGTGGGCATGTGGCGGCCCCACTGGGCGTTCTCCACGTACGACATCCGCTACCTCGACGACCCCGCCGACGCCTTCGGCGACCCCGACAAGATCCACACGATCGTCTCCCGGAAGTTCCACGGCCGAGGCGACAACGAAGCCCTGGAGTGGCTGCGGAACTTCCGGGTGACGCCGGATCAACTGCAGGGCCTGGAGGCCGCGATCCAGGAGGCCGGCGGCGCGGAGCACAGATCCGCCGCGGTGGAGACCTGGATCGGCGACAACCAGCCCCTCGTCAGGCAGTGGCTCCCGGTCTGATCCGAGCCGGACGGGCGTCTGCACTGCGCCGGCCGCCGGAGGTCACCGTCCGGCGGGCAGGGAGGCGGCGGCGTCCGGGCGCCGGACGAGCTTCGCCAGGAGCCCGTGCCGGGGTGCCAGGCACCAGGTGAGGACGAACAGACCGGTGAGCACCACGACCACGGAGCCGCCCGCGGCGAGGTCGTAGGCGTACGACACGTACAGGCCCGCGACGCTGCCCGCGCAGCCGATGAGCGAGGCCAGCAGGGTCATCGCCCACAGCCGCTCGGTGAGCATGCGGGCGGTGGCGGCGGGGGTGATGAGCAGGGCGAGGACGAGGATGTTGCCGACCGCTTCCAGGGACATCACGATCGTCGTGGTGACGATGACGTAGAGCGCCAGGTCGAGGCGGAACACCGGCAGTCCTGCGGCCCGTGCCGTTTCGCGGTCGAGGCTGACCGCGACCAGCTCCTTGCCGATCGCCAGCACGACGAGGACCAGGACGGCGCCGATGGCGGCCACGGTCCACACGTCCATCGCGCTCACCGCCAGCACCTGCCCGAACAGGAAGGAGGACAGGTCGGTCGTCCAACTGTCCCTGGTGGAGACCAGCACGATGCCGAGCCCGAAGGCGAAGGCGAAGAAGACGCCGATGACGGTGTCCTCCTTCAGCCGCCGGTTCTGGGAGACGAAGGCGATGAGTACGGCCGTGGTGATGCCGGCCGCGGCGCCGCCGAGGAGGAGGTTGCCCTCGAAGGCGTAGGCGAGCGCGACGCCCGGGAACGCCGAGTGGGCGACCGCGTCGCCGATGAACGCCATGCCGCGCAGCACGACGTACACGCCGACGACCCCGCACACCAGGCCGATGACCGCGGCGACCGCGAACGCCCGTTGCATGAACGGCAGGTGCCAGGGATCCATGAGGAATTCGATCACGCTGCGGCTCCGATCGCGCGGTCGAGGCCGAAGGCCCGCAGCATCTGGTCGGGGTCGGCGAGGAGGCCGGGGCCGCCCTCGGCGACGACCGTGCGGTTGATCAGCGTGACCCGCTGACAGGTGCGGGCAGCCGCCGCCAGGTCGTGGGTGGTCATCAGCAGCGCCCTGCCCGCCGCGGCCAGCCGGCCGAACAGCCCGTTCAGCAGTTCCTGGGTGGGTACGTCGACTCCGGTGAACGGCTCGTCCAGCAGCAGGATGCGCGGGTCTGCGGCCAGGGCGCGGGCCACCAGGACCCGCTGCCGCTGGCCGCCGGACAGCTCCCCGATCGGGCGCCGCCGCAGCTCAGTGAGCCCGGTCAGCTCCAGCGCCTCGGCCACGGCCGCCCGGTCCGCCGCACCCGCGCGGCGCAGCCAGCCCATCTGCCGGGTGCGGCCGGTGAGGACGGCGCCCGCGATGTCGAGGGGGAAGTCCCAGGCGAACTCGTGCCGTTGCGGCACGTAGCCGATGCTCCGCCCGGCCCGCCGGCCGGTCCTGCCCTCGACGGACACCTCGCCTGCGGCCAGGGGAACGAGCCCGAGCGCGGCGCGCAGGAGGGTCGTCTTGCCGGCGCCGTTCGGGCCGATGAGGCCGACCAGCTCGCCTGCGTCGACGGTCAGGTCGGCCCTCTCCAGGGCGGTACGCCCGCCGAGGTGGACGGTCGCGCCGGTGACCCGCAGCAGCGGGCCGGAGCTGTCAGTCACGTGCGGTCCTCCTGCGCCGGGCGGCCAGGAAGGCCGCGGCACCCGCGGCGGTGAGGACGGCCGCCGCAGCGCCCAGGAGGACCGGCTGCCCGGCACCCGTGGAGGCCATCGAACCGTCGGTGCCTTCCTTCGCAGAACCGCCGGTGGAGCCGCCGGTGGAGCCGGAGCCCGAGCCGGAGCCCGAGCCCGCCGTGTCCGGGGAAGCGGAACCGGACGTCCCCGGGGTCCCGGCCCCCTTGCCGGAGCCGTCGCCCGGCGTCACCGTGCCGGGGTCGGTGTCGCCCACCACGAACGTCACCGTCTCCGTGTCGGAGACCTTCCTGCCGTTCGCGAGCGTGCCGCCCATCTTGAAGGTCAGCCGGTACGTCCCCTGCTCCGTGAACGCCCATCCGCCGTGCGCGTGCGTGTCGGCGGGCACGCCGAAAGAGTCCGGCACCCCGTCCTTGCTGTTGAACAGGACGCTCGCGCCCGACATGGCGTCGTACGTGTAGAGGGCGTAGGTGCCCGGACCTTCGGCCTTGGTGAGGGAGAACTCCACACCTCCCCTGGTCGCCCCGGCCTTGATGTTGTCCGTCGACCAGCCGGGCCACAGCAGCCCCTCCTGCTGCACCTGGTCGAGCAGCCACACCGGGTCGCCTTCCTTGCCGAGGAACGCGAACTCCCCGCCCGCCGGAAGGGTGTTCCTGGCCTCCGGCTTGACGTGCAGGACCACGGAGGAGGGCTCGCGCCAGGTGGTCTTCCCCGAGACGGTCCCGTCCTTGATGTGGATCTGCAGCCTGTCGTCGATGACGCGGGCCGCGAAGTCGACATGGCCCTCATCGAGGACCTTCCTGTCGGACACGGCATCGGTGGCTGCCGCGGTGGCGGCCCGGGCGGTGCGCCGCTCGGCCTCGGCCGTCTGCGTCACGGCCTTCCCGGCCGCCGGCAACGGCTGTGCCGCGGAAGCTTCCCCGGCGGGCGTCTCCTCGGCGGCCGGTGCCCCGGTGTCCGCGTCCTCTCCGTCCGCCGTGTCCCCGACCACCACCGTGTACACGGTCCCGACGGACAGTTCCCGCCCGTCCGCGGCCGTGGCCTCGGCGGCGAAGATGACCTGGTACGTGCCCTCCTCGCTGAACTCCCAGCGGGTGCCGCCCGCCTGGCCCACCGGCAGCTCGCGCTCGTCACGCACCTCGTCCGCGCTGTCGAAGAGCAGCGCGTCCCCGGTGCCGCCGCGTTCCCGCTCGTCCCCGGCCGCGTACACCTTGAGGTCACCGGGGCCGTCGAGCCCGGTCAGGGACCACCGCACGGTGTCGTCGGCCACCGCGCCCTCGGGTACGCCGGTGGTGTCCCACCCGGGTGCCGAGGCATCCGCCGCCTCCGCGCGGCCGACCTTGATCACATGGGCGCCGTCGGCCGGATCCAGGGTCAGGGCCCCGTCCTCGTAGGCGATCCGGCCGAGGCCGGGCCCTGCCGCACGCGCCGTACCGTCGTCCGCGAGGGCGGCGCCGCCCCCGCCCAGGGTGGCCGCCAGCACCACTGCCACGGCGACCCGCTGAACCCTTCGTATGCCCCTCATCCAGCGTCCCTCCCCAGGCACTCGGCGAGCTCGGTCGCGTTGTGCCGCATCATCGATTCGTAGTCGTGGATCTTGTCGTCGAACGAGTCGCCGTAGATCGTGCAGATCCCGACCCCCTCGTCCTCGGCGACCCGGCGCAGCACGTCCGCCCGCGCCGCCAGATTCGGCTCCAGGAACACCGACGGGATCTTCTTCTCCCGGATGGTGTCGCCGAGTTGTTCCACCTCGGCCGCGCTCGGCTCCTGGTTCGGCACGGGCACGACGAAGCCCGCGACCTCCATGCCGTACGCCTCCGCGAGATAGCCGAAGGCGTCGTGGGTGGTGATCAGCCTGCGGTTCTGCTCCGGCACGGCGGCGAGCTTCCCGGCGACCTCCTCGTCGAGGGCGCCGAGCGTCTTCAGATACGCGGCGGCGTTCTTCTCGTACGCCGCCTTCCCGTCCGGATCGGCCTTGATCAGCTCGGCCTCGATCCGCCGGACGTACGCCGCCGCGTTGGCGACGTCCTCCCAGGCGTGCGGGTCCAAGTCGCCGTGCACGTGCTTGCCGATGACGGCCTGCGGCAGCACCCACAGCTCGTCGCCCGCGGCGCCGAGGAAGGAGTACGGTTTCTCCTCCGGCACGGTCTCCCCGGCCCGGTCGGGAACGTTCAGCACCACCTCGTCGACCGGGAGGCGCGCGGGCTCGCCGCTCCTGTCGTCGTCGGCACGGACGTACACCTTCCCGGTCTCCGCGTTGAGCGCGACGTCGGCGTGCCCGCCGTCGAGGACTCTCGCTCCCGCGGGTGCCTCGGCGCCGTCGCCGACGGTGAAGGTGACGGTGCCGCTGCCGATTCCTCCGGTCGTCCCGTCGAGGGTCTCGGTCTGTCCCTCGATGGTCAGCCGGTACGTTCCGGGCTTGCTGAACGCCCAGTTGACGTGGGTGTGGGCCTCGGGCGGCAGCGTGAAGGAGTCGCTGCCGTCGAGCCCGTCGGCGGAGTCGACGTACACCCGGGGCCTGCCGAGCGTGTCGGTGAGATACACGCGCAGCTCGCCGGGCCCCTCCACCTTCGTGGCCGTCGTACGGACCTGGGAGCCGTCTCCTGCGACCTCGCCCTCGACGGCCCAGCCGAGCCACAGCACGTCCAGCCCGAGGTCCTCCTCCAGCTTGATCACCGTGCCGCCGTACTGCTCCAGCTTCTCGGCGATCTCGACCTTCGGGGCGGACCCACGCGCGTTGCTGTGGACCATTTTCATGATCCCGGGCTCTTCGAGCAGGAGCCCGTTGCTGAACACGACGTCGGCTTCGGCGACCTTGGCCGTATCACCGGGGCTGGGCTCGTAGGAGTGCGGGTCGCCGTGGTGCGGCACGATCGACGTGACGTCGACGCGGTCACCGCCGACCTGCTCGACGAGGTCGGCGATGATCGCGGTGGTCGTCGACACGGTCAACTCCGCATCGGACACCCCGGCTTGCGGAACGCTGCATCCGGACAGCAGCGCGCTCGCCGCGATCAGCGCGGCTGCGGTGGCGGTGGTACGTCTGGGGTGGCCCCGCATGGGGCTCCTCCTTCTCTTCAGCACGACGATGCCGCGCACGACGGACCGGGCCGGCTGCGGGCACCGGTCCGTCGTACGCAGAGGTTTCACTGAGCGGTACGGCGACGCCGTACGAGCACCACCAGACCCCCGCCCATCAGCAGAGCGGCCACGGCGATGCCCGCGATCACGGCTGCCTGCGCGCCGGTGGAGGCGAGGCCGCCGGCCGTCCGGGGCCCGCCGGTGCCGCCGCTGCCGCCGGCCGTCGCGCTCCCGCCGGTACCGGAGGAGCCGGAGCCCGGGCCGGTTGCCGGGGCGCTCGGCGAGCGGGACGCGGACGCTGACGGACCCGCCGTCGCAGTCGGCGGCTGCGAGGCCGGCTCCGACGGAGTGGCCGTGGGCGTCGCCGTCGGCTCATCCCCCGCACCCGGCGCCACGGTCGACGGATCCGTGCCGTCCCCGACCACCCAGGCGATGGTCTCCGTGTCGCTGACCTTCGCGCCGTCGGCGAGAGTCGCGCTGACCGTGAAGGTGGTGCGGTAGACGCCCTCGGCGCCGAACACCCAGTCGAAGTGGCTGTGCGTGCCCGCGCCGAGGGTATGGGCGTCGGGCAGACCGTCACCGCTGTTGAGCGAGACGACCGGGTCGCCCATCGCGCCGTTGTGGAACATCGCGATGTTTCCGGGGCCCCGTACGGAGTCCAGTCGGAAGGAGACGCGGCCGTCGAGGTCGGCCTTGGCGAATTCCGTGGTGTTCCAGCCCGGCCACACGATGCCGGCGTTCTGCTGCAGCGGCAGCCACCACACCGCGTCACCGGGAGTGCCGAGGAAGTCGTACCCCTGCGGGATCTTCCGCTTGGCGGCGGCCCGTACGTGCATGACGACCCGATCCGGCTCGTACCACGTGTGGTTGAGCTCGGTGCCCTCCTTGATCTGGAACTCCAGGTCGCCGTCTGCCGGACGGGCCGCCAGGTCGACGTGGCCCTCGTCGATGACGTGCCCCGGCGGGGCGGTGGGCGGCGGGCTCGCCGTCGGCGAGCCGGTCGGCGAATCCGTCGGGGAAGCCGTGGGGGTGGAGCCGTCGCCGGGCAGGACGGCGGACGGGTCGACGTCGTCGCCCACCACCACGGCCAGTGTCTCGGTGTCCGAGGAGCCGCCGCTCGTGACGGTGAAGGTGAGCCGGTAGACGCCCTCCGCCGTGAACTGCCAGGTGGGCAGCAGCCGTTCCTCCTCGCGGGGCAGCGTGAAGGTGCGCTGTACGGAGGCGACGCTGCCGAGAAAGGCGGTTGCCGGCGCGTTCACGTTGTCCATCTCGCGGGTGTACAGGGCCAGGCCGAAGTCTCCGGGACCTTCGTACCCGGACAGCGTGACCTCGGTGTCGCCTCCCGCCGCGGAGCCGTTCCAGCCCGGCTCGGGCGCGAAGATGTTCTCCGCCTCCCAGCCGTTGAGCTGCCAGGAGTCCAGGGTCGTCGTGCCGAGAGCCGTGGCCATCGGGTCGGCGGTGTACTGCAGGGAGGACGCCGGCGCGTGCAGCACGACCTCGGACGGCTCACGCACGGCAGTCGTGCCGCCGCCGCGGTCGTCGATCTGCAGCTCAAGCTTCCCGTCGGCCGGCCGGGGCGTGAAGTCGAGTTCGCCCTCGTCCAGGACGACGGCACCGCCGGCGGCGCGGGCGTTCCCGCTGCCGCCGGCGACCAGCCCTGTCGCGCCCAGGAGCACCGCGGTCGCCGCCATGAGCACCGCACTTGTGACGGCGCGTCTGTCGCGCGCCAGGGCTCGGATCACGAGGTGACGTCGACGGTGAAGGTCTCGGTGACGGACTCCGCCACGCCGCCGACCGTGCCCCGGACACGGAAGGTGAGCTGGTAGCTGCCGGCCTCTTCGAAGGCCCAGTTGGCGTGGTTGTGCGTGCCGACGCCGAAGGTCCTGGACTTGAAGCCGGTGGTGCCGGTGTCGCTGTCGAACCAGCGGGCGCAACTGCCGGCGTAGATGCTGAAGTCCTCGGTGGCGGCACCGTTGCGGACGGCGCCGACCAGGTCGTAGGTGACGCTGTCGGTGTCGAAGACCCCGGTGGTGAGGTGCTCGGTGGAGATGCCGGGGAAGAGCACCCCGGCGGCGTCGGCCTCGGCTTCGGTGTCCGGCAGCAGCCAGACCTGGCTGCCGGAGCCGAGGAAGCCGCAGCCCGGGTTGGCCACCTTCGCCGCCGCCGGCACCGAGAGGATGACGTCGGCCGGCTCGTACTCGGTGCCGGTCTCCTCGTCGTGGACGTGGAGGTGCAGGTCGGTACCGTCCCATTCGGCGTCGAGGACATCGACGTGGCCGCTGCTCAGGGTGGTGGCGGCGAAGGCGGAGGTGTGGAGACCGGCCGTGGCGAGCGCGGCGGCGGCGATGCCGGTGACGGTCAGCAGGCGTCTGCGGGTACGCAAAAGAAACCCCCATGGGTCATGTTCATGCCCCCTCGGGCACATCCAATACGATAATCATTTTCATCGAGCCTTGGCAATGAGGCTTTCGCCGCGCCTGCAGGTGTCGGGCCAGCTCGCGCACCTCAAGGACAACCTGCGCTGGGTCAACGACTACTTCATCCGCGCGCACCCCGAGCCCGACGTCCTCTACGCCCAGGTCGGCGACGGCGACGCCGACCACCGGTGGTGGGGACCGGCCGAGGTCATGCCGATGGAGCGGCCGTCCTACCGGGTGCACCCGGGCTGCCCAGGATCGGACGTCGCCGCCGAGACCGCCGCCGCCATGCGCCGGGCGGCCAGCGCGTGCCGTACTCGCCCGGCGGCCAGGCCGTCCTCGACACCTGGGGCTCGCTGCGCTACGCCGCCAACACAGCCTTCGTCGCCGACTTCCCGCAGCCCGAGGAGCCCGACGGCCCGGAAATGTACGTCGAGGCGTCCCTGAACGCCGACGGCGCGGGATTCACCGAGGTCAAGGCCACCGTCCGCAACCGAAGCGGCTTCCCCGCGCGGACGCTGGACCAAGGCGCCTTCCGCTACTGGTTCACCCTCGACGAGGGTGTGGACCCGGCGGACCTCACCCTGTTCTCCGGCTACAGCGAGTGCCCCTCGCCGCTGCGCGGGCCCTTCCAGGCGGCTGGCGACCTCTACTACGTGGAGCTGGACTGCACCGGGAAGGCGATCTTCCCCGGCGGCCAGTCCCAGCACCGCGCCGAGGTGCAGTTCCGCATCACCGGGGGCGCCGGCTGGGACCCCACGGACGACTGGTCGTACCAGGGCCTGACCAACCAGCCGGCCCTCGCCGGGAACATCCCGCTCTACGACTCGGGAGAGCTGGTCTGGGGCGAGGAGCCGGGTCCGACGCCCGGCGGCTAGACCCTTCGTACCGGCCGGAACGGCGCCGGCGGTGTGACCGCCGCCCCGCGGACACCCGGTTGCCACGGATGAGGCTGGCGCAGAAACAGGTACGCGGCGTGCTCGCACTCCGCATCTCCCAGATGTGCCCGACCGCGTGCCCGGTCGCGGATTCGAGCCCGTGACCAGGAGGAACACCTCCCACTCAACGGGCTCCCCCTGCCCGGACGGGCACGCTCCGACCGCTGTCAAGTCCGCTGTCCGCACAAGAAATTGGCCACTCGGCCGGGCTACCGCCCCTCGTGACCCTCCCCTACTCTCCCCGCCGTATTCGTGCTCGCGTTCGAGGGGATGCCGCTGTGGACGCAGGGGAAACGCTCGTCACGCACCATGTGGCACATCCGGCCGGCCCTCCGGGGCTGCCCGCTCTGCCGTCATCCGGGGCCGCCGGGCCGGGAAGGTCCGGCGCCGATGGCTGACGTCCTGGTCATCGGGGGAGGCATTGCCGGTGCCGCCGCGGGATGGTTTCTCTCCCGGCAGTGCGGCGGACGCCGGGTGACGCTGCTGGAGGCGGAGCGGGCGCCCGGGATGCACGCGACCGGGCGCTCCGCGGCGCTGTTCAGCGAGTACTTCGGCAACCCGGTGGTGCGGGCGCTCACCGTGCACAGCCGGGCCTTCTACGCGGCTCCGCCGGCGGGCTTCGCCGCCGGCACGCTGCTCGCACCGCGCGGCGTGCTCGCCCTCGGCACCCCGCGGACCGCCGCGGCCTTCGAGGCCGCGAAGGCCGCGGGTGCCACCGCGCCCGTACCCGCCGTGGAGCTGACCGCCGAAGAGGCGCTGGGGCTCTGTCCGCTGCTCCGCCCCGGCGCCTTCGACCGGGCGCTTCACAAGCCGGGCGCCTGTGACGTCGACGTGGACGCCGCGCACCAGGGCTTCCTGCGGGGGCTGCGTGCCGCCGGCGGCACGGTGGTAACCGATGCCCGGGTCACCGGGCTCGCCCGCCGCGGCGGGCGGTGGCACGCCGGCACCTCCGCCGGCGGATTCTCCGCGCCGCTCGTCGTCAACGCCGCGGGCGCGTGGGCGGACGACGTCGCAAGGCTGGCCGGCGTGCCGCCGGCCGGGCTCGTCGCGTACCGCCGTACGGCCGCGCTCGCCCGGGTGCCGGACGGCCACGACGTCACCGGCTGGCCGATGGTCACCGACGTCGCCGACACGTTCTACGCCCGCCCCGAGCCCGGGGGGCTGCTGCTCTCCCCCGCCGACGCGACCCCGGCGGCACCCGGCCCGGTTCGCCCCGACGACGCCGACGTGGCGCTGGCGATCGCCCGGTTCGAGGCGATGGTCGCGCTCCCGCTGCGGCATGTCCCGCACACCTGGGCGGGTTTGCGCACCGCCGCGCCCGACGACACCCCGGTACTCGGTCCCGACCCGGACGCGCCGGGGTTCTGCTGGCTCGCCGGACTCGGCGGCTACGGCATCCAGACGGCACCCGCGGCCGGCGCGCTGCTCGCCGCCCTCGCCACGGGGCAGACGCCCCCGCCCGCACTCGACCCGCTCGTCGCGGACGTCATTCCGGTCCGCACCCGCACGGCACCTCTCTGACCCCAAACCGCTCAGGGAAAGAGTTTGCTGGACATGTCGGATACGACCTGGCACCTCGCCGGCGGCCGGGCCGACCACGGCCCGTACCGTCCGGTGACCGCCCTCATCGAGCAGCAGCGTGCCCGCACGCCGGACCGCCCCGCCGTCACCTGCCACGGCCCGACGGAGACCACCCTCACCTACGCGGAGTTCGACGCCCTCGCCAACGGCCTGGCCGCCGAGCTGGCCGAAGCGGGGGTGCGCGCCGGAGACGTCGTGCCCGTCGTCCTCGGCAACAGCCTCGAACTGCCCCTGTGCATGGTGGCCGTGATGAAGCTCGGCGCCGCCTTCACCCTCTGCGACCCCGCCTGGCCCGAGGAGCGGCTGCGCGCCGCGCTCGGGCGGCCCGCGCCCCCGCTGGTGCTGACCGCGACCGCCGCCGTCGTGGAGCGCGGCGCCCACGTGGTCGCCGCGCACCGGATCCGCCCGCGCGGGCGCGGGCCCGACGTGCCGGCGCCGGGCGCGGCCACGGTGGCGTACGGGGTGTTCACCTCGGGCAGCACCGGGGCGCCGAAGTGCGCGCTGAACCTGCACCGCGGGCTGACCAACCGGCTGCGCTTCATGACCCGCTGGTTCGCCGCCACCGGCGACGAGGTCGTCCTGCAGAACAGCCGGCACACCTTCGACTCGGCGATCTGGCAGTTGCTGTGGCCCCTGACGACCGGCGGTCGCACGATCGTGCCGGAGCAGGGCAAGTTCCTGGACCTGGAGCGGACGGTGGAGGTCATCCGCCGCTACCGCGTCACCGTCACGGACTTCGTGCCCGCGATCCTCGGCATGCTGGTGGCCCTGCTGGAGTCCGAGCCCGCGGCGGTGGCGAAGGTGACGTCGCTGCGCCACCTCGTCGTGGGCGGCGAGGAGATCATCCCGCACGCCGTGCACCGGCTGCGCGAGCTGGTGCCGGGGCTTGAGATCACCAACGGCTACGGCCCGTCCGAGACCGCCATCGGCATGGTCTTCCACCGCATCGCCGGCGACGAGGGCGACCGCATCCCGCTCGGCCGTCCCATCGACAACTGCTACGCGATCGTCACCGACGACACCCTCACTCCCCTGCCCGCGGGCCGCACCGGGGAGATCCTCGTCGGCGGCGCCTGCGTGGGCGCCGGCTACCTCGGCGATCCGGAGCGGACCCGGCAGGTGTTCGTGCCGAACCCGTATCCCCGGATCCCCGGTCCGCGGCTGTACCGCACCGGCGATCTGGGCTGGTTCGACGAGGCGGGCCTGCTGCGCTTCACCGGCCGTCGCGACCGGCAGGCGAAGGTGAACGGGGTACGCATCGAGCCTGCCGAGATCGAGACGGCCGCCGAGGGGTGCCCCGGTGTGATCCAGGCCAAGGCGCTGACCGTGCGGCGCGGCGGGCGCAACCGGCTGGTGGTGGCCGCCGCCGCCGAGGAGGGCACCACGCCGGCGGCGCTCCGCGCGCACCTGGCGTCGGTGCTGCCGCGCATCCACCTGCCGCAGCACTGCTTCGTACTGGAGTCGCTGCCGCTGACCGACAGCGGAAAGGCCGACATGGAGGCGCTGCGCCGGATCGTGGCGGAGAAGCTGGAGGCCGGCGTCAGACCCGGCGTCCGCGACGGCGGCTCCCCGGCGGAGCGCATCGCGGACATCGTGCGCGGCGTCCTCGGACTGCCGGACTTCACCGTGGGCGACGATTTCCTCGCCCACGGCGGCGACTCGCTGAGTGCGCTCGCCACCACTATCGCCGTACGCGACGCGCTGGGTGTGCCGGTGGTGGTCTCCGATCTGTACGCCCACCGCACCCCCGCCGCGCTCGCCGCCGCCGTGCTGCGCCCGCCCGCCCCGGGCGGCGACGGCGGCGCCGAGGAGGAGTCGGCGCTGATGGAGCGCGACGCGCAGCCGCCGGCGGACCTGGCGCACGCGGCGGCCCGCGCCGCCGATGCCCTCGGTGCCCCTGGTGCCCCCATGACGCTGCCGCCGCGGTGCGTACTGGTCACCGGTGCCACCGGTTTCGTCGGCTCCCGGGCGGTGCACCGCCTGCTCAGCACCACGTCGGCCCGGGTGGTGTGCCTGGTGCGCGCCCGCGACGACGCACAGGCCAGGCACCGGATGGTGGCCGTGCTGTGCGCCCAGGGGCTGTGGGAGGAGCGGATGGGGCAGCGGCTGGACGCCCGCGCCGGCGACCTCGCCCGGCCCCGCTTCGGCTGGCCCGCACGGCTGTGGGAGCAGTACGCGGCGGAGTGCGAGGCGGTGCTGCACACCGGCGCGCTGGTCAATTTCCTGCTCGGCTACCGGGACCACCGTGCCGCCAACGTCACGGGCACCGCGCACGCACTGCGCTTCGCGCTCGCCGGCCGCCCCAAGCCGCTGCACCACGTCTCCACCCTCGGAGTGCTCGACCGCCACGCGCTGCTGGCCGGCGCACGGCTCGGTGAGGACACCGACCCGGAGCGGGTGACCTCACCGCTGAGCGGCTACAGCCGTGCCAAGCTGGTGGCGGAGCGGCTGCTGCGGCGGGCCCGGGCGCTGGGCGCGCCGGTCACGCTCTACCGGCTCGGCGAGATCATGCCCGCGGCGGACAACGGCCTGCCCAATCCGAGAGCGCTCACGCACCTGCTGCTGTCCGCCTGCCACGAACTCGGAGTACGTCCCGCGGTGCCGATGCGCACCGACTACACGCCGGTCGACGAGACGGCCGCGCGGCTGGTCGCGGGGCTGACCGAGGGGCCGACGGGTGCGGACTACCACGTGTTCCGCGCGGAGAGCGTCGACCTGGCGGCGGTCGGCCAGGCGGACGGCGGGCCGCGCCCGCTGCCGCCGCGGGAGTTCATGGCCTCGCTCGCCGGAGCGGCGAAGTCCGACGAGCGCTCGGCCTCCGCTCTCCTGCACGCCGTGCTGGCCTCTCTCCCGGCCACCGGGCCGGACGGAACACCGGACTTCGCCCGGCTGCTCGTCGACAACCCGCGGCTGTTCACCAGAACGCAATGCGCGGCACTCGACGAGCGCCACGGGCTGCGTGACGGACCGCTCGACAAGGCGTTCGCCGCCTACCACGCCACGCTCACCGGCTGACCGCGAGAGCGGGCGGCCGGGCCGGACGCACCACAGGCAACCCGGCGAACCGAACGGAACTGCAACGGAAGGGAACTCGTGCGTAATCGGACCATGGGCCGGCTCGGCTGGCAGGTGAGCGAGATCGGCTACGGAATGTGGGGCATCGGCGGCGGCCCCGGCGGCTTCACCGGCTGGGACTACGACGTCGCGCCCGACTGCCTGGACCTCGCGGTGGAACTCGGCTGCACCTTCTTCGACACCGCCTGGGTCTACGGCAGAGGGGTCAGCGAGCAGTTGCTCGCGGCCCTGCTCAAGCGCCACCCCGAGCGGCGGCTCTACACCGCGACGAAGGTGCCGCCGCGCAACCGCGAGTGGCCGCCGGGCAAGGACGACACCCTCGACGACGCCTTCCCGCCCGACCACGTGCGCGAGTACGTCCACCGCAGCCTGGAGAACCTGGGCACCGACCGCATCGACCTGCTGCAGTTCCACGTGTGGGAGGACAGGTGGGCCGGCGACGAACGGTGGCAGCGGGTCGTCGCCGATCTCAAGGCGGAGGGCGTGATCGAGGGCTTCGGCATCAGTGTCAACCGCTGGGAGCCGGAGAACTGCATGCGGGCCCTCGACACCGGTCTCGTCGACGTCATCCAGGTGATCTACAACATCTTCGACCAGGCGCCGGAGGACGAGCTGTTCGAGCGCGCGCAGCGCGACGGCGTCGGCATCATCGCGCGCGTCCCGTTCGACGAGGGCGGGCTGACCGGCGCGCTCACCCGTCAGACGGCGTTCCCCGAGGACGACTGGCGCGCGGTGTACTTCGGCGCGGACAACCTGGGCCCGACGGTCGACCGCGCGGAGGCCCTGAAGAAGGTGCTCCCCGAGGAAATGACGCTGCCCGAACTCGCGCTGCGCTTCATCCTCCACCACCCGGCCGTGAGCACGGTCATCCCCGGCATGCGCAAACCCGCCCACGTACACGCCAACCTCGCGGTCTCCGACGCCCCGCCGCTCGACGCCGCGCTGCTGGCCGAGCTGCGCCGGCACCGGTGGGACCGGCGGCCCACGGCCTGGTCGATGTGAGCGGGGGCGACGGCGCGGGAGCCGGGGCGGGCGTCATCGCCCTGTGGGCGCACCCGCGCTCGGTGTCGACCGCCTTCCTGCGGATGATGGCCGAGCGCGGCGACGTCACCGTGGTGCATGAGCCGCTGGTGCTGCTCACGGACCACGGCGAGGTGGCGGTGCCGGGCCTCACCGGCGGCACCGCGACCGTACGGTCGTACGCGGAACTGCTCGCGCACCTGGCCCGCCTGGGCGCGCGGGGCCCGGTGTTCTTCAAGGACACGCTGGAGTACCACTACGACCACCTCTTCGCCCACCCCGAGTCGATCGCCGGCTTCCGGCACACGTTCATCGTCCGCGAGCCCGCCGCGGCCATCGCCTCGCACCACGCCGTCAAGCCGGAGTTCGCCTGCCGCGAGGTCGGCTACGAGCACCAGTGGGCGCTGTTCAAGCTGGCGTGGAAGACCACCGGTGTCCGGCCCGTGGTCGTCGCCGCCGAGCGGCTGCTCGCCGACCCGGCCGGCACGGTCGCCGCGTACTGCGCGGCGACCGGCCTGCCCTTCCTGCCCTCCGCGCTGACCTGGGCGCCCGGCGAGCTGCCCCAGTGGCGGCAGAACCGGCGCTGGCACCTGGGCGCCAGCGCCAGCTCCGGCTTCACGGCCCCGCACACCCGGCACCCGGTCACCGTCGCGGACGACACGCGGCTGCGCTCGTACTACGACCACCACCTCCCCTACTACCAGCGGCTCGTCGAACACGCCCTCTGACCCCGGCACAGGAGGAGAGACATGACCGCGACCGAGATCCGCACCGCCACCCCCGGTGAGCGGTTCGCCCACGCCTTCCGCACCGACCCGGCAACCGCGGCGGTCCGCTTCGACTTCACGCTCAGCGACGCCTTCCAGCCCACCTCGGACCGCCCCCGGCTGACCGTCCGCAACCTCTTCCGCAAGCAGCGCGTCGACGCCGACGCGCTCATCTCCTGGTTCGAGTCCCGGCCGGGCGCGGCCATGTCCCACGCGGCGGGCGAGCGGCTGCGGGAGGCCGACTTCCGCTTCGACACGGCGGCGTACGGCGTCGCGCCGATCACCGGCTGGGTGCAGATCCCCGACCGGCTCGCGGGCGAGCCGGCGGCGCTGGCGTCGTTCGTCGACCGCCGGCTGATGGTGCGGCTCGGCACCGCGGAGAACCGCGCGCTCACCGTCGGCCTGCTGAGCCACCCCGACCTGGCGCCGCTGCCGTACTCCGGCTCGTACACCCAAGGGGTGCTGGCCGCCTTCGACGAGATCGAGCAGACCGGCGGCACCGGGCACGCGATGATCGTCAACCCCCGGGACTACTACGGCGAACTGGTCGGAAACGGCAACCTGCTGACCGACCTGGCCCGGGAGAAAGTCATGATCTGCCGCAACCGGCACGTGGCGCCCGGCCACGCGATCGTCGGTGACTTCGCCATGGCGGCGCGGCTGCTGGAGGCCGGCCACTCCGTGATCAAGGTGGCCCAGCCGCCGCCCGGCACCTTCGCCGCACCCGGCACGGCCGTGTGCGCCGAGGTCTACGAGGGCGTGGCCCTGCAACTGCCGACGCACTTCTACCACGTGGTCCCGGGAGGGGCGGATGACTGAACAGCGGTGGGCCCCCACCTTCGCCGGCCTGGTAGCCGCGCTGCTGTGCACGTTCACGGCCGTCGGCATGGTGATCCCGGTCATCCCCAAGCTGGTCACGGACGAACTGGACGGCTCGGCCTTCGAGGTGGGCGTCACGTTCACCGTCTCCGGCGTGGTGGCGCTGCTGGTGCGCCCGTACGCGGGGCAGCTCGCCCAGCGCACCGGCTGCCGCCGCGTGATGCTGTTCGGCGCGGTGCTCATCGTCGCCACGGCCGGCCTGTACGCGCTGCCGCTCGGGCTGGCCGGCCTGTACGCGGCGCGGGTCCTGCTGGGCGTCGGCGAGGCGATGCTCTTCATGGCCGGGTCGCTGTGGACGGTGTCGCTGGCCCCGCAGGACCGGCGGGCACAGATCGTCGGCTTCTACGGGCTCGCCATGTGGAGCGGCTTCGCCCTCGGCCCCGTACTCGGCGAACTCGTGTACCGGGCGGGGTCGTTCGAGGCCGTGTGGGCCACGGTCGCCGCGCTCCCGGCCGTCGCGTTCTGCGTGATCCTCAGGCTCACCGACCGGGTGGAGCGCGGTGCCGCGGTCTCCCGCAAGCTGCTGCCGCGCTCGGCCGTGCTGCCGGGGCTGTCGCTGGCGTGCGGCTCCTTCGGCTACGCCATGGTGGCGGGCTTCGCGGCGCTGGCGATGACGGACCGCGGCGTGGCCCACGGGTCCGTCGTCGTCAGCGCGTTCGGCGCCGCGTACGTCACCGTACGCGTGCTGGCAGGCCGGATCCCGGACCGGGTCGGCGCGCTGCCGGTGGTGGTCTTCTCGGCGTCGGTGGAGGCGGTGGGCATGGTGCTGATCGCCTTCGCGGACGAGCTGTGGCTGGCCACACTCGGCGCGCTGATCGCCGGCGGCGGCTTCACGCTGCTCTACCCCGCGCTGGCGCTCATCACCATCGACGCCGCACCGGAGTCCGAACGCGGCGCCGCGCTGGGCGCGGTGACCTCGTTCTTCGACGTGGCCATCGGCGCGGCCGGGCTGATCGGCGGTGCGCTGGCGGAGGTCAGCTACACGGGGACGTTCCTCATCGCGGCCGGTGCGGTGCTGGGCTCGCTGTACGCGGGCACGGCCGCGGCCCGGGGCGCGCCGGCCCGGGACCCGGCGGCGGCCTGAGCGGTCCGGTCCCGGGCCGGGCCGGCGGGGCGCGGGGCTACTGGGGCCAGCCGGCGGACGGGCTGTCGGAGCCCTGTGCCTCGTACCGCTCCGCGCAGCGCTTTCCCACCTCGCGCTCGACCAGTTCCCGGGCCGCGGCGTCGCCGTTCTCCCGCCGCTCCTTTCTGGCCAGCTCGACGACGTCGAGGAGGATCGTGTTCTGCCCGTCGGACAGGCCCTTTTGCTGGTAGTCCGACTGGCTGCCGCCGCCGGGTTTGAGCTGGTCGTGGGCCCAGTAGGTGATCAGCCGTACACACACGGCCTCCTGGGAGGTCGCGCTCGGGGACGGGGCGGCGGACGAGGAGGGTGACTTTCCGCCCCGGCCGGCGGTCTCGTCCGAACCGCCGCACGCGCTCAGCACGGCGGCTAGCAGTGCAGCCGGCACGAGTAACAATCGGGTGCGCATCATCGCCATGGCCATGACCGTACGCGAACAGCGCCCCCGCCGGGCAGCACTGGAGCCGGACGGGGCAACAACGTGCGGCCTCGCCGTGAGCTGTTCCCGGACCAGGCCGCGGGCCTGGCCCGCCGCGCTCGGTTCCGCCGGCAGCGGCCACTCGGCGATGTCCTGCGGCTCTGTGCCGCCCGCATGCGGGCAGCACAGACACCGAAGCGCGACATCGGCATCACTAGCCGGTCGGGCCCGCGTTGGAGATCACTTCGCGGGCTTCGGCGGGGATGTCGCCGACGTTGAAGGTGACGTTGTCGCGGGCGATGTTGCCTCGTTGGCCGTCGACGATGCCGGTGATGGCGGGGTTGGTCGTGTAGTTGCCGACCAGGGTGAGGTCGCCGGTGCGGTTGCCGTTCTGGTTGTTGGCGTGCGCCCACTGACCGGCGCTGCCGACGAAGACGTTGCGGCTGCCGCTGAGGTAGCGGGAACCCTCGTCGAAGTACAGGCCGAGCTGTCCGCTGTTCTCGCAGTAGTTCTCGTCGACGACGCCGCCTGGAATCGCGGAGAGGCTGTAGATGCAGCCGGCGTCGAACATCGTCTGCACGACGTTGCGCACGTGGTTGCCCACGACGCGTACGTCGCGCAGGGTTGTGGGGGTCTGGTAGACCGGCTGGAAGTCGTAGAGCCCGCGGTTGACGTACTCCGGGCTGCCGCCGGGGTCGTTGGCGCCCCAGCCGTAGCCGATCCCGATACCGGTGTAGGGCATGTCGGAGACGTAGTTGTGCTCGATGGCCAGTCCGGAGATGTAGCTGGCGAAGATGCCGTCCTGGTCGAGGTATTCGAGCGCCGTGGAGTAGATGCGGTTGTTCCTGATCAGGATGTCGCTGTTGGTCATGCGCGGGTCGGCCGGATGGTGTGCGTCCGGGCGTACCCCGCCCGCCACGATGCCGCCGCCGGCGCTTGCGGTGAAGGTGTTGCCCACGACCGACACGTTCCTCGCGCCGAGTCCCACGCCGGTGCCGTGCGCGTTGGCGTCGTTGCCGATGCCGAGGCCGACGGAGCCGAGGTTGACGAAGCTGTTGTTCGCGAAGGCGATGTTCTCCGCGGCGGACACCTGTACCGCTCCGGGGGTCTGGGCCCAGTTGTTGCGGGCGCCCTCGAATCCCTTGCAGCCGACCGCGCACGAGGTGAAGGCGTCGGCGGGCCGGTGCTGCTGGACTCCGTCGATGAACGCGCCCGTCTGCTGGTTGGCGTATCCGTTGGCGGTGCCGGGGTGCAGCCACGTGGTGCCGGTGTAGGTCAGCCCTTCGAACCGGAGGTCGTGGGCCGGCTCGTCGTAGGTGCCACCGACCTCCAGCAGTGATTCCAGCCGCGGCAGCTCGACAGGTGTGCTCTGCAGATCCTGTCCGGGAAGCGGCTTGTAGTACAGCGTTCCGGCGGTCGTGTCCAGGTACCACTCGCCGGGCTCGTCGAGGAAGCTCTTGGAGTTCAGCAGAGAGAACGTGGGTGTGCGGAACGGGGACTGGACGGTGTCGTACCCGTAGGTGTTGTTGTCCCAGCCGGGTTGCTGCATGACGACCGTAGAGCCGGAGATGCTCTGTACGGGGGCGAACCGGTTGGTGAACGACAGCTTCGCCTGGAGTTCGATGCGCTTCTGGTCAGGGAGGGTGGCGAGGTAGGCGAGGTCCGGGTTGTCGAGGGTGAAGCCGGACGCGTTGAGGGTGATGTCGGACCGGGACAGTCCGGTCCGCGCGCGCTGTGCCGGTACGCCGTCGACGTAGAGCTGCCGGCTGTCGAAGCCGGTGCCGACGTCGGCCTTGTAGACGCCCGTCGCCGGGTCGTCGAGCTCCCAGCCCGTGACCGGATCCGCGCCGCTCACCACGGCTTCCGCTCCCGGTGCGGCCGTCCAGGTCACGGTGTGTCCGAAGCGGCCGGAGTCGGCGGCGCCGAAGCGCAGCGGGGAGCCGAGGCGGTGGATTCCCTGCAGCAGGCTCACCCTGACGTCGCCGTCGCCCCGGGCCGCGAGGTCCCGTGCCCGACGCTGCGCCTCGGCCAGGGTCTGCAACGGCTGCCCGGCGGTCCCCGGGCCGTCGTCGGCGGCCCTTGGCGCGCCGGTCGGAGCGACGACGAGCGTGTACTGCCGGGGTGCTGCGGCTGACTCGGCGGGGAGGACGGCGAGGAGTCCGGCGGCCAGGGCCGCGGCAGCCGCCGCGGCGGCTGTGCGTGCGTACGGTGCGCGGAGTGGAGGCATGGCCGTGTCCTTTCTTCGCGGTGGGGGGTCAGGGTCGGGCGGTGTGCGGCGCCTCGTCGATGTGCTGGGGCGCGGGGAGCGGGGGACGTCCGGCGGGACGGGCGGCGAGGGGGCTGCGGTCCCCGACGGCCAGCAGCCGCCGTCCGGCGTACTCCGGCCGGACTTCGGGGCCCTCGTGCACGGCGGTGGGCCGGGGCCGTGCCGCCGCCGCGATCGTTTTCTCGTCGACCTCGATGCCCAGTCCGGCCTGGTCGCCGAGGACGAAGGCGCCGTCCTCGACACGCAGGTCGAAGGAGAGGCCGACCGGCTCCCGCAGGTTCTGCAGTTCGCTTGCGAGGTGGTTAGGCACGGCTGTCGCGGCGTGCAGCAGCCCGAGCGGAGAGCCCCCGATCGGGCTGACCGGCAGGTCGTGGGCGTGGGCCAGGGCGGCGACCCGCAGGAAGTGGGTCACGCCCCAGGCCGCCGCCGCCTGCACGATGTCGACCGCGCCCTGGGCCAGAAGAGAGCGGTACTGTTCGAGCCCGGTGAGGTTCTCCCCGCTCGCCACCGAGGCGCGGATCCCCCGTCCGACGACGGCCAGGCCCTCGGCGTCCCAGCGCCGGACGGGCTCCTCGATCCAGGTGAGGTCCAGGGTCTGCTCCAGCTCCCGGACGTGGCGGACGGCCTGCTTGCGGGTCCAGGTCTCGTTCACGTCGAGCATCAGGGCGGGCCGCATCCCGTGCCCGGCCCGGGTCAGCACCTCCCGTACGAGGGTCAGGCGGTCGCGGTCCCGCTCGATGTCGAGGCCGCCCTTGAGCTTGGCCGCCCGCAGGCCGCGCTCGGCGTAGTCCTGGTAGACCGTGGCCAGTTCGTCGTCACCGAGGGCGATGTCGAGGCCGGACGCGTAGGCGGGGACTCGCCGGTCGCGTCCGCCGAGCAGGCGCCACAGTGGTTCGCCGGCCGCTTTCGCCTTGATGTCCCACAGGGCGGTGTCGAGTGCGCCGATGGTCCCGAAGACGGCCCCGTTGTGGCCGGCCTTGAACGCCTGCCGCAGCATGCGGTCGTAGAGCGCGTTCACGCAGCGCGGGTCCTCGCCGTCGATGGCCGCGAACACGGCTTCCTCTGCCGCCTGCGGTCCCAGCCCGACTCCGGTGATCCCGGTGTCGGTCTCCACCAGGATCACCGGCACGGGGGTGATCCCGTCGGTGAGGACGCCGTTGGCGTCCCCGACGGGCCGGCCCCAGTCGAGGAAGGTCGTCAGCGTGCGATATCCGGTGATCCGCATGTCAGCCCTTCGTGGCGCCGGCGGTGATCCCGTCGGCGATCTGGCGCTGGAAGAAGAGGTAGATCACGAGGACCGGCAGTGCGGCGATCAGCACTCCGGAGGCGAAGGTGGGGATGTCGTCGGAGTACTGTCCGCGCAGCGAGGTGACACCCACCATGAGGGTGCGGTGCTCGGCGGACGGCATCATGAGCAGGGAGATGAGGACGTCGTTCCAGCAGAACAGGGCGTTGAGGATGCCGACCGACAGCAGTGCCGGGCCGCCGATCGGCAGCATGATCCGCCGGTAGACGCCGTACAGCGTGTTCCCGTCGACCCTGGCGGCGTCCACGATCTCGCGCGGGATCCCGGAGTAGTAGCTGGTCATCAGGAAGATCGAGAAAGGGAGGAACTGCGCGACGTAGGCGAGGACCAGCCCGGGGTAGGTGTCGATGAGCCCCAGGTCCGCCATGACCTGCGCAAGCGGGACCATGACGACCTGGAACGGTACGAACAGCGCCGCGAGGAAGCCCAGGAACAGTGCTCGTGAACCCCGGAACCGCAGCTGGCTCAGTGCGAAGCCGGTCATCGAGCCGATCAGCAGGAGAATCGCGACCGCGGAAGCCACCACGACCACGGAGTTGACGAAGTACCGGCCGAGCCCGACGCTCGTCCACGCCCTGGCGATGTTGTCCCAGCGCACGGAGTCCGCCGGCGAGAACCGGTCGAGGATGTAGTCGTGGCGGGACTTCATGGCGACGTTGGCGGTGAACACCAGGGGGTAGACCGTCGCCAGTGCGAGGGCGGCCATCGGAACGGCGACCGCCCAGGCGCGCCGACGAGGGCCGCGCATCAGCTCTCCCTCCCCGCGCGACGGAGCAGCCCGATCTGCATCAGCCCGACCACGAGCATGAGAAGGAAGAGAACCGTCGAGGCGGCCGAGGCGAGCGCCGGGCGGTTCATCTGCCCCTGCTGGATCCAGATGTAGTACTCCGGCAGGTAGGTCGACCCCTCAGGTCCACCGCCGGTCATCACGTAGAGCAGGCCGAACATGGAGGTCAGCATTCCGATCATGGTGGTGACGAAGACGAACTGGATGGTGCGGGACAGGCCGGGGACGATCACGTGCCGGATGACCTGGGCGAGCCGCGCGCCGTCGACGCGGGCGGCGTCGAGGAGGCTGGTGTCCAGGGTGGCGAACCCGGCGAGGAAGACCACCAGTGCCATCCCGAACGTCGCCCAGACGTGCACTCCGACGACGGTGAACATGGCGGCGTCCGGATCGCCGAGCCAGTCGACCGGGCCGATGCCGGCCGTGTCCAGAAGAGTGTTGAGCGGGCCGTCGAAGGCGAGCAGGAGGTTGAAGATCGCGCCGACGATCACCGGCGAGAGCACGGCCGGGAAGAAGTAGACGCTCCGGAAGAGCCGGTGACCGGGCACCCGCAGGAAGATGAAGATCGCCAGCATGCCCGGGATCGCCACCGCGACGGGGAGCAGCAGCACCAGCAGCCCGACGTTCTTCAACGCGGTGCGGAAGAGCGGGTCGTCGAGGAGTTCCGCGTAGTTGTCCAGGCCGACGGAGGTCCCGTCGCGCACCCCGTCGCCCGTGAAGGAGAAGTTGACGCCCAGGAGCAGTGGCCACAGCCGAAGCGTCGCGATGACCAGGACGGCCGGGGCCACCAGGACGTAGGGCGCGAGGTGTTCGGCACGCCGCGCGCCACAGGCGCGTTGCGGGCCCGTACCGGTGCCCGGGCGGCGCGTGCGCCGCAGGGGCTTCGTCCGGCCGCTCCGCTCGGCACCGGCCCGGCCGGCCGCCGGCTGCGCGCCTCCGAGCAGCACGGGGTCAGCCCTTCTGGTCGGAGTCGGCCAGTTGCTTCAGCGCGTCGTCGACGCTGGCCGATCCGCTCAGGATCTGCTGCGAGAGCCTCCCCATCAGATCCAGCGTCTCGGTGGACAGCGCGACGTGCAGTGCCGGCTTGCCGGTCTCGATCTCCGACGCGATCGTGGCCAGGGCCGCTCCGCCACCCGAGACGTCGACAGTGGTGTCGGAGACGACCGCGCCGGCGTCGGCGTAGAACGCCTTGAGAGCGTCCGTCGAGGTCAGGGAGCGCACCAGGTCTGCGGCCAGGGCCGGCTTCTTCGTCCACTCCGCGATCCCGTAGCCGATTCCGCCGTCGTACGGCAGGACGGGCTCGGCGTCGGCCTCGGCACGCGGAGGCGGCATGACGCCGATGTCGTCCGGGTCCAGGAACTCGCCGAAGTCCTTCCAGTGCCCGACGTCCGACATCAGCCCGACGATGTGGGCTGCTTCGCCGGACTGGAAGAGGGCGAAGGCGTCGTTGAACAGTGCGGTCGAGTTGGCCCCGTCGTTGTTCAGGCCGGCGTCGCCGGTCTCCTTCCAGAGTTCGAAGATCCGCCGCACGCGGGGGGAGTCCCAGTCCCGGTCCCCGGCGATCCAGGCGTCGTACTCGCGCGGGGTGAGGACGCCCGGTCCCAGGCCCGAGAGGAAGAACTGAATGCCGAAGCCCTCTTTGTTCCCGAGGGAGAGGCAACTGGCGTCCGTCGCCTCGGCGATGGCCTCGCAGTCGTCGGTGAACTCCCGCCACGTGGTCGCCGGCTGATCGGGGTCGAGCCCGGCTTCTTCGTAGAGCGCCTTGTTGTAGTAGAGGGGATGGCCCTGCAACGTCACCGGTGCGGCATAGGTCTTGCCCTTCGCGGTGAAGGCCTCCCAGCCGGCCAGCCGCTGCCGGTCCTCGGTGACGTAGTCGTCAAGGGGAAGGAGGGCGTCCGTGCGGTCGCGTATCTGGCCCCCGCCGTTGAAGAGCATGACGTCGGGGCCCTCGCCGGACTGCATGGCCGTGCCGAGCAGTGTGTAGTACTGGTCGAAGGGCTGGGCCACGAACTCGACCGTCACATCGGGGTGCTGCTCGGCGAAGTCGGCCTTCGCCTGCTCGATGTAGGAGGCGGCCGTCTCCTCGCCGGACTTCCAGTCCCAGACCACGAGTCTGCCGTCCGCGGCGCCGGACGACGAGCCGGAGCGCGCGCTGCCGCAGCCGGACAGCAGCCCGGCGACCAGGACGACCGACCACAGTGCTGGCCGCTTCATGTGGATCACTCTCCGTTGCTGCGGGAAGACGGCGGGCCATCGCCGATGGCTCGGAAACGTAACTCGTATGACGTATTACGTCAATGCCTGGTCGCGTATGATGACCGCCTAGTCATGGCACCGCGTCGTCGCGGGGCCGCCGGAGGAACGATGACGACATCCCAGCCAGCAGCCCAGGGCAGTTCTCCACCCCCCACCTGGGCGCAACGACCGGCGAGCCTCGCGCGGGCGGTGACGGCCGAACTGGTGGGACGCATCGTCCGCGGGGAACACCCGCCGGGGACGCCACTGCCCCCCGAGCCCGCCCTCTGCGAGACCTTCGGGGTGAGCCGCACGGTCGTCCGGGAAGCCGTGAAGGTCCTGCAGGAGAAGGGGCTCGTACAGGTTCGCCAGGGTTCGGGGACCATGGTGACCACACCGGCGCTGTGGAACATGCTCGACGAGCAGGTCCTGGCGGCGAGCATCGCGCAGGACGAGAGCCTGGCGATCCTCGACGACCTCGTCGTCACCCGGCGCCTGCTCGAGTCCGACATGGCGAACGTCGCCGCCCGGCTGGCCACCGGGGACGTCGTCGACCGGCTGCGCTCTCTGGTGGACCGGATGGACGAGCTCGTCGACGACCACGTCGCGTACGCCGAACACGACCGCGCGTTCCACGACGTGATCATGCAGTCGTCCGGGAATCGCATCGCCCGTGCCGTGGTGCGGGCGCTGGAGAGCCAGGTCGTCAACACCGCCCGGTACATGGGGCATCCGGAGCGTGCCATGTGCGTCGCGTCCAACCGCGGCCACCGCCGCATTTACGAACGCATCGCCGCCCACGATCCGAGCGGCGCCGCCGAGGCGATGTTCACCCACATCACCGAGGCCTGGCTCGTCCGCCGCAGCGCACCGGGTGACCCGGTGCGGCTGGACCGTTAGCGGTCGTTCCCGGAAGGGCCGGCGCGACCGCGGTGGTCCGCGCCCGCGGTGGTCCGCGCCCGCCGGCGGGCGGGCGGGCGTTCACGCTCCGGCTCCGCCGCGCCGCGCTCCCAGGGCGTTCGCACGGTACGTGTGCCCGGGCAGAGCGGGGAACTCGATCAGATCCGGTTCTGGCTGCTCGTGCTGGACCGGATCGCCACTGGCCAGATCGAGGATCTCGTAGCCGTCGCGGAACATCTGGCTGCGGACTTTCACGGCCCCGTCGCGGTCGGGGGTGAGGGAGAGCCGGGTGGCCCGGCCGCCGGTCCACGCGGCGCCGACCGTGTAACCGCCGCGTCCGCGCAGGCCCTCCACGCTCCCGTTCGGCCAGGCCGGCGGCAGTGCGGGCAGCAGGTGCAGTTCGCCGTGGTGGCTGTGCAGCAGCATCTCGGCGATGCCGGACGTCGCGCCGAAGTTGCCGTCGATCTGGAACGGCGGATGCAGGTCGAACATGTTGGGCGCGAGCCGGTCCGGTGTCACGAGGTCGCGGATCAGGTCGTGTGCTCTGCCGCCCTCTTCCATGCGCGCCCAGAAGTTGATCTTCCAGGCCAGTGACCAGCCCGTTCCGTCGTCGCCACGCAACTCCAGGGTCCGGCGGGCGGCCTCGAACAGCTCGGGTGTGCCGCGCTTGGTGATCTGGTTGCCGGGGTGCAGACCGTAGAGGTGCGATACGTGCCGGTGGAACTGCTCGGTCTCCGTCCAGTCGTACAGCCACTCCTGGACGTTGCCGCGGGCGCCGATCCGCATCGGGGCCAACCGCTCACGGGCCGCCAGGACCTCTCCGCGGAAGTCGGCGTCCACGCCCAGGATCTCGCCGGCCCGGGCGCAGCCGTCGAACAGGTCACGCAGGATCTGCATGTCCATGGTGGGGCCCGCGCACACGGACGCGCCGGAGTGGTGGGCGAGCTCTGGCGAGTTCGACGGGTTGGTGACCAGCCAGCCCAGATCCGGCTCCGCCACCAGCGTGTCGAGGAAGAACCGGGCGGCGCCCTTCAGCGCGGGGTAGCGGGCGCGCAGGAAGTCGATGTCGCCGGTGTACCGGTAGTGGTCCCAGATCATGGTGGCGAGCCATGCCCCGCCGGTCTGCCACATGCCCCAGAAGGCCCCGTCCACGACCGAGGTCCCCCGCCACGCGTCGGTGTTGTGGTGCGTGACCCAGCCGCGTGCGCCGTACTGCGCCTGGGCCGTGCGGGCGCCGGTCACCGTGAGGTCGTCGATCATGTCGAACACCGGCTCGCAGCACTCGGAGAGGTTCGTCGAGCCGGCCGGCCAGTAGTTCATCGGCAGGTTGGCGTTGAGGGTGTACTTCGAGTCCCAGGGCGGGGCCATCTGCTCGTTCCAGATGCCCTGGAGGTTGGCCGGCTGAGTGCCGGGCCGCGAGGAGGAGATCAGCAGGTAGCGGCCGTACTGGAAGAGGAGCGCGGAGAACTGGGGATCGTCGGCACCGCCGTGCTGGGCGATCCGGACGTCTGTCGGCTGATCGGCCGCTCCGGTACGGCCGAGGTCGATCGTGGTCCGGCCGAACAGCTCCTGGTAGTCGGCCACATGCCGGCTGCGGAGGTCGTCATACGCGGTGCCCTGCACGGCGTCGAGGTGCCTGCTGGCGATGCCCCGGTAGTCGCCGCCCGCATTCTGGTAGTCGACGTAGCTGGTGCCGATGGAGACCAGCAGCGTGACGCTGTCGGCACCGGCCACCCGGAGCGTGCCACCCGAGCCGGATACCGTGCCGCCCTCGGCAACGGCCCGGGCCAGCGCGAGGAACCGGACGGAACCGGGGATCCCCTCCATGCTGCCCGAGATTCCTTCCAACGCGATCGTCGTTGCGTCGGGGTGGGATGTCGAGGCGCTCTGCGGGCTCGCGAACGCGGCTGTGAACGAGATCGAGCCGGGCGCATCGGCGGTCAGGCGCATGACAATCACCTGGTCCGGCGCGCTGGCGATCACCTCGCGCTGGAACCGCACGCCGTTCGCCACGTAGGTCACCGCGGTGGTGGCGGTGGTGAGGTCGAGCCACCGCCGGTACTCCGAAGTTCCGCTCGTGCCGGGAAGGGTGAGCCTGAGGTCGCCGACAGGCTGGTAGGCCAGCTCTCCGGCCGGCCTCCCAAGCATCGTCCGGTCGATCAGCGACTGCGCCTGTTCCCACTGGCCGTCGAAGACCAGTTGCCGGATCTGCGGCAGCGCATCGGCACCCCCCGGGTTGGCGGGGTCGTACGGTCCACCCGCCCAGAGCGTGTCCTCGTTGAGCTGGAGCCGTTCGGTGTCGACGTTGCCGAAGACCATGGCGCCAAGGCGGCCGGCACCGACCGGCAGCGCGCGCAGCCAGTCCGAGCCGGCCGGTTCGTCGTACCACAGCGCCAGGTCGTCGACCGCTCGTACCTCCGGGGGCGCGGCCGAGTCGGCGCGGGCGGACGCCGTCCATGGGACAGGCATCATGACGGCTCCCGCGCCCGCCGCGCCGAGCCTGACCATCTGCCTGCGCGTCAGTCCCCGCATCCTGATCCTCCACTGAGTCCGGACAGAGTCCCGGCGGTACCGTCGGGAGCGGTCCGCCGCAGGAGCCCGACTCGGGGCCGGGCTCCTGCCGTTCACCAGCGAGGCCCCGGTCATCGCCGCCACCGGCCCGTCGAGGGTCGCCGCGCACGGCCACCTCCGGTCCGCCGATGGCCTCATCGGCCATGACACGCGGGAGACATTAAATGTCCACGGGGACCAACGCAAGCCCTCTCACGCCAACCCGCCGGAACAAAACGGGAATAGACCGCATCCTTCGACCGCTCAACGATCCAGACATCAGATGTATAGTGCTTCGCACTATCCAGAAGACCGGTGATCGCCGGGTGGCCGGATACACAGCCGAGGCTGGAGGCCGAGCGATGTCACTGACCGACAAGGCGATCAGGCGCATTCGGGAGATGATCGCTTCGGGCGAGCTTCCGCCGGGTGCGAAGCTGCCGCCGGAGCAGCAACTGGCCGCGGAGCTGGGTCTGTCCCGGGGGCTGATGCGCGAGGCGGTCAAGGCGCTGGTCGTCACGCGCGTGCTGGAAATCCGCCGGGGCGACGGCACCTACGTCACGACGCTGGAGCCGAGAGTGCTGCTCGAAGGGCTGGGCTCCGCGGTCGACCTCCTCCAGGGGGACACCCTGCTGGAACTCACCGAGGTGCGCCGGCTCTTCGAGCCGGTCGCCACCGGCCTGGCCGCCACCCGCATCTCGGCCGCAGAACTCGCCGGAGTGGCGGGACACCTGGACGCCATGCGTGCGGCCAGGGACGACGTCGAACTGCTCAACAAGCACGACGCGGCCTTCCACCAGGCCGTCGTCTCCGCCACCGGCAACCAGACGATGGCGAGCCTGCTGGAGGGGATCTCCGGGCGGACGGTACGGGCCCGGGTCTGGCGCGGGATGGTCGACGGGAACGTCGCCGACCGGACACTCGCCCAGCACCAGGAGATCTACGAGGCGCTGGCCGCCGGAGACGCCGCGCTCGCCCAGGCCGCCGCGCTCATCCACATCAGCACCACCGAGGCGTGGCTCCGCAGCCATCTCGCGCCGGACGCGAAGGCCGCGGCGCACCCGGAGGCCGGGATGTGAGAGTTCGTCAGGCATACGGCCAGCAAGGGCTCGGCATCGGTGCGATCGCCGACAGGCGGGTCGAAAATTTCGACCTTGGAATCGAAATTATTCCGCTACAGGGGTTGACGCCCCGCCTCCGCCCCTCAATCATCCCTGTCTGAGAGTTCGACCAAAGTTCGATATATCGAACCGCTCCGGTCTGGTCCTGGTCCTGGCCACCAACGCCACCTCCGCCTGCCGAACCACCCGGGCGGCCACCGCAAGGATCCCTTCCCCCCACAGGAGTGTCTTCGTATGTCCATGAACAGGCGCACCGCTCTGGGCGCCGTGCTGGGTCTGGGTATAGCCGGAACGACGGGCGCCGCCTCCCTGCTCGGCGCCGCACCCGCCGTCGGCGACCCGGCTCGCCGGCCCGCCCTCCCCCGGCAGGCACCGACCCAGGATTTCGCCATCGGAGTCCGGCAGTTCGAGTGGAGCCGCGGCAACCGCCGGCTGTTCACCAAGATCTTCTACCCGGCCACCGGCTCCCCCGGCGGCAACCCCGTGCCCGACGCCCCGCTCGCCGACGGCGTGTTCCCCGTCGCCCACTGGAACCACGGCGCGTACGGCAACTCCGACTCCTACGCCTCGCAGACGCACGCGATAGCGTCCGCCGGCTTCATCTGCCCCGCCCCCTCGATCAGCGACAACACCAACATCGGCTCCGTGTACGGAGGCGAGTGGTCGAAGGACGTCTCCGAGGTCATCACCCAGACCCTGGCGCTGAACGACTCCTCGGGCAGCCCCTTCGCCGGGCACATCGACACCGCGGCCGGCGTCGGCGTCTCCGGCCACTCGATGGGCGGCATGACCGTCCACGGGCTGCTGACCAACTGGCCGGACGACCGGATCGAGGCCGCCGTCCCGGTCGCCTGCGTGGACATGGGCAACCCGGCGGGGCTGGACGCCAACGTGCTGTTCATCCACGGCGACCAGGACCCCACCTGCCAGTACAGCCTGGCCCGCCAGGCATACGGGGAGCTGTCCGCCCCCAAGGCGTTCCTCACCCACGTCGGCGCGGACCACGCCGCGTATCTCAACCCGGGCTTCCCGACCTTCAACCAGACCCAGAACACCCTCGTGGACTGGTTCCGCTGGAGCCTGTACGGCGACACCGCCGCCCGCGACCGCCTCCCCCAGGACGCCACCGCACCCGGCACCAACTGGGAAGCCGCACTCGACTGAACCACCGGGTCCGGTACGGCCCCCGCCGTACCGGACCCTCGGCACCGCTTCCGGACAGAAGCCGGACGGCACCTGTCACCCTCCACCGGAAAGCAAGGAGCAGTCATGTTCAGCACCTCACGCAAGCGGCGCACACGCGGCCGGACCTCGTCGGCGATCACCGCGGTCACGGCCTCCGCCGGCCTGGCGGCGGCCGGCCTCCTGGCGTTCCCCGGCAGCGCCCACGCCGCCGACACGCTCGGCGCGTCGGCGGCCGAGAGCGGTCGCTACTACGGCGCCGCCGTGGCCCCCAACCTGCTCGGCGAGAGCGCCTACGCGTCCACGCTGAACCGCGAATTCAACAGCATCGTCGCCGAGAACGTCATGAAGTGGGACGCCACCGAGCCCAGCCGGGGCCAGTTCAACTTCGGCGGCGGAGACCAGCTCGTCGCCCACGCCCAGAGCAACGGCATGTCCGTACGCGGCCACACCCTGGTCTGGCACGCCCAGCAGCCCGGCTGGGTGCAGGGGCTGTCCGGCGACAACCTGCGCCAGGCGATGCTCAACCACATCGACGGAGTCGCCGGACACTACGCCGGGAAGATCGACTCCTGGGACGTGGTCAACGAGGCGTTCGAATGGGACGGCAGCCGCCGCCAGTCCAACCTCCAGCAGCAGATGGGCGACGGCTGGATCGAAGACGCCTTCCGCGCCGCCGACGCCGCCGACCCGGACGCCACGCTCTGCTACAACGACTACGGCACCGACGGCGTCAACGCCAAGAGCGATGGCATCTACCGCATGGTCCAGGACTTCCAGGCCCGCGGCGTACCCATCGACTGCGTCGGCTTCCAGTCCCACCTCGACTCCAACTCCGACCTCAGCAGCTACCAGCAGAACCTGCAGCGCTTCGCCGACCTCGGCATCGACGTACAGATCACCGAGCTGGACATCGGCGGCTCCGGCACCGCCCAGGCCAACGCCTACCGCACGGTCACCCAGGCGTGCATGGCGGTGTCCCGCTGCACCGGCATCACCACCTGGGGCATCACCGACAAGTACTCCTGGCGCGGCCAGGACACCCCGCTGCTGTTCGACAGCAACTACCAGAAGAAGCAGGCATACAACGCGGTACTGGAAGCGCTGAACAGCGCCCCCTGACACCCCGGAGTACGCCGCCTCTCACGGACCCGGGGCGGGGCGCCCGGGAGGGCCCTGCCGAGCGCAGGTGCAGGGCGCACCGCCCCAGCACGGAGAACGCCGATCTGCCGCCCCGAGGCGGTCACCCACACCCCCGGCCAGGCGCGCGACGAGCCCGGAGCAGCGCTGCGCCGGGCCGTGGGCCGCCCTACGGAAGGTTCCCATGCACAGACACGTCAGAAAGTTACTCGCGGTGGGCATCTGCCCGCTGCTCGCCACCGCAGGCGCCGTCACGATGCTGTCGCCGGCCTCGGCCGAACCCGCCGGCGCGGGCGACACCCGGCAGGCGGAGTTCCGGCAGGTCACCCTCGCCAAGGGGGCCGCCGAGACGGGCGAGCCGATGTCGCTGGCCGTGCTGCCCGACCGCTCGGTGCTGCACACCTCGCGCGACGGCACCCTGCGGGTCACCGACCCGCAGGGCACCACAGCGGTCGCGGGCAAGATCGACGTCTACCGCCACGATGAGGACGGCCTGCTGGGCCTCGGCGTCGATCCCGGCTTCGCCACCAACCGCTTCGTCTACCTGTACTACTCGCCCCTGCTCGACACCCCGTCCGGGGACGCGCCGAGCGAAGGCTCGCCCGCGAACTTCGAGCCGTTCAACGGCGTCAACCGGCTCTCCCGATTCACTCTGAACGAGGACTACGCCCTCGACCTCGGCAGCGAGAAGACGATCCTCGACGTGGCGGTCGACCGGGGCCAGTGCTGCCACACCGGCGGGGACATCGACTTCGACGCCGCGGGCAGCCTCTACCTCTCCACCGGCGACGACAGCAACCCCTTCGCCTCCTCCGGCTACACCCCGATCGACGAACGGGGCAACCGCAACCCGGCGTTCGACGCACAGCGGTCGGCGGGCAGCACCAACGACCTGCGCGGCAAGATCCTGCGGATCACGGTCAACGACGACGGCTCGTACGACATCCCGGAGGGCAATCTCTTCGCGCCGGGAACACCTCAGACACGGCCCGAGATCTACGCCATGGGCTTCCGCAACCCGTACCGGATGAGCGTCGACCAGGAGACCGGCGTGGTCTACGTCGGTGACTACGGCCCCGACGCCGGGTCTGCCTCCCCGAGCCGCGGTCCGGGCGGCATGGTGGAGTTCGCCCGGGTGGCAGGGCCGGGCAACTACGGCTGGCCGTACTGCGTCGGCAACAACCAGCCCTACATCGACTACGACTTCGCCTCGGGCGCCTCCGGCTCCGCGTTCAACTGCTCGGCGCCCGTCAACGACTCCCCGCACAACACCGGCCAGAGCACGCTCCCGCCGGCCCAGCCGGCGTGGATCCCCTACGACGGCGGCTCCCTGCCGGAGTTCGGCAGCGGCTCGGAGTCACCCATGGCCGGCCCCGTCTACAACTACGACCCGGACCTGGACTCGGCGGTGAAGTTCCCGCAGGAGTTCGACGGTGACTTCTTCGCCATGGAGTTCGGCCGGCGCTGGCTCAAGAACATCGCCGTGAACGCCGACGGCAGCCGCGGCGACATCGGCACCATGCCCTGGTCCGGCACCCAGTTGATGGACGCGGCCTTCGGCCCCGACGGTGCCCTGTACGTCCTGGACTACGGCACGACGTGGTACGCGGGCGACGAGAACAGCGCCCTGTACCGCATCGAGAACGTCTCCGGGGCCGCGGAACACACCGGCGCGGCGGACTGACCCGCACCACTGCACCGACAGACCGGACGGCGCTGACTGGGCCGGCCGGAACCGCTTGCTCAAAAATCGGAGGTCCCAGTGTACGGACGAAGTTTCACCCGCAGGCATCCGTTCGCGGTAGTCGCCGCCGCGGTGTCGGCCGTGGTCGCGTTGGCGCCCGCGCTCACAGCGAACCCGGCTCAGGCGGCCGGCAGCATCCAGAAGTGGTCCGGCCTGTCCGGGACGACGGACGCTCAGTGTGCGCTTCCGTCGTCCTACCGGTGGTCGTCTTCGGGTGTGCTGGCGCAGCCGGCGCACGGGTGGGTGTCGCTGAAGGACTTCACCGCCGTGAAGCACAACGGCCAGCATCTCATCTACGGCACGAAGGTGGAGGGGTCGTCGTACGGCTCGATGGCCTTCAGCCCCTTCACCGACTGGNCGGACATGGCATCAGCCGGCCAGAACGAGATGAACCAGGCCACCGTCGCACCCACACTCTTCTACTTCGCACCCAAGAACATCTGGGTACTGGCCTACCAGTGGGGCCAGTGGCCCTTCATCTACCGCACCTCAAACGACCCCGCCAACCCCAACGGCTGGTCCTCACCACAACCCCTGT